>NZ_WUJP01000668.1 GCF_009806515.1 Geminicoccus flavidas
TGCCGTTATAGCTGCCGTTATGGCTGCCGACATTGCCGTTGCCGTTGCCGTTGCCGTTGCCGTTGCCGTTAGAGGCGGCGAGGGCAGTGGCGGACACCAGGCCGAGCACGGCGGCCGAGCACAGGAAAATCTTCAGATAACCCATTGTCACGCTCCCTTGTCCCGAATGGCAATGCCCGGCTAATTCCGGCGCCACCGGTACACATGACGTCTTCTAACATTATCTTCAGCGTACACAAGAAAAAAATGTATTGATTTTTAACTACTACTTTTAAATACTCGGACATGACTATACATTCAGCTTTCGCCGGTGCATCACTTCCAGACGAATACGTTGATCACACCCAGCGCGGCGCCCGGAGCCCTTGAACAGGACGTGTGCGGCCTCCCCGCATCTGTCATGGGATGCGGTCTTCCTTGTAGGATCGGCGCTGGCACAAAGCCGGCGTCACCGCTTCGGCGCGAAGCGGCGCACCATTGCCGACCAGGAATCGGATAAGAGGAGGTCGTGCCGCGCGGCGTTGCCGCCAGCCTGCTAGGCTACTTGCGGCTTCCCAGGCACAACATGATCGATTTCCGATGAATGACCATCGATCATGCCGGTCGCACCAAACAATCTTCCACGGTTCATGCCGTTGTCCCCTGAGATATTCTTACCAGATCAACCAACTCTGGCATTTTGCATTCAACAAAACCCTGACAAGCATGCTAAAGGAATTTCAGATGTTCTCTCGGATAAAAGATTTACTCTTCATCGTTACCATGACGTTTCCTGTAATACAAGGGCATCCATCACGGCTGTGCGTCACGAATTGGTCACGCGCCATCGCACGGCCGCGACCGCCGCCGTAATCCCTATTGCGTCCGAGTGGCCGTTCAGCCGAGTGCCCGGTCCAGGTCCTCGATCAGGTCGTCCGGGTCCTCCAGCCCGACCGAGAGCCGGATCAGGTCGTCGTGGATCCCGATCGCGGCCCGCGCCGCCTGGGAAAGGCGTCCATGGGTGGTGGTGGCCGGGTGGGTGGCGATCGTCCGGCTGTCGCCTAGATTGTTGGTGATCTCGATCACCTCCAGCCGGCGCAGGAAGTCGAACGCCCCCTGCTTGCCCCCGCCGGTGCGCAGCGTGAGCAGGGTGCCACCATTGTGCATCTGCCGGCTGGCCAGGGCGTGGTACGGATCGTCCGGCAGGCCCGGGTAGCGCACCGCGCAGTTGCCGCGGTCCTGGAGAAAGCTGGCGATCCGCCCGGCACTCTGCGCCATGCGCAGCACCCGCAGCTCCAGCGTTTCCAGGCTCTTCAGCAGCACCCAGGCGCTGAAGGGCGACAGGTTCGGCCCGGTATGCTTGATGAACGGGTGCAGGACCTCGTCCCGGGTCTGCCGGTCGCACGCGATCAGGCCGCCCAGCACCCGGCCCTGGCCGTCGGCATGCTTGGTCGCCGAGGTGACGACCAGGTCGGCGCCGTGCCCAAGGGAGTTCTGGCAGATCGGCGAGGCCAGCGCATCGTCGACCACGAGGCGCGCGCCCGCGGCGTGAGCGAGGTCGGCCACTAACTGGATGTCGACCAGGTCCAGGGTCGGGTTCGCCGGGGTCTCGATCAGGACCAGGTTGGCCGGCCGGGCGAGCGCCTTCTCGAATCCTGCGGGGTTGCCGGCATCGACGAACTCCACCTCGATCCCGAACCGGGGCAGCAGGTCGGTGCACAGCCACATGCAGGAGCCGAACAGCGGCCGCGAGGCGACCAGCCGGTCGCCGGCCTTCAGCAGGGCGAAGAGGGCAGCATGCACCGCCGCCATGCCGCTCGCGGTTGCGATCGCGGCCTCGCTGCCCTGGAGCTGTGCCCAGCGCTCCTCCAGGGCGTGCACGGTTGGATTGCCGACCCGGGTGTAGCAGTAGCGCCCGGCGGGCTCGCCGAATCCGGGCTCCGCCTCCTCGCCGCTGGCATAGGAGAAGCTCGCGGTGAGGAACAGCGCTTCGGAGGTTTCACCGAACTCGCTGCGCAGACGCGGACGGTGCAGCATCGCCGTGGCGCGGCGCAACTTCCTGGCCAAGCTCAGGGCTCCGGGAAATGTTCAGGCAAGCGCCCGCCTGGATGCGCCCTGGCCGGCCCCCGCGTCAATGGTTCGGACGGCGGGTCGGACGAGAGGTCGGCGTCGCGGTGCCGGCCGCCGAGCTCGCTCAGGTGGGCCAAGCTCTCCGCCTCCAGCCGCCGGCGCAGGCCCTGGCGGATGCGCCGGGCAAGCGTAGGGCCCTCATAGACCATGCCGCTATAGAGCTGGATCGCGTCGGCCCCGGCCCGGAACTTCGCCCAGGCACGCTCCACCGAATCGATCCCGCCCACCGCGATGATCGGCAGGGACGGCAGGCGTTCGCGAAAGCGCCGGAGCAGCTCGGTGGAGGGCTGGAACAGCGGCTCGCCGGACAGGCCGCCGGCCTCGCCGCGCTTGGCCGAGCGCAGGCTTTCCGGCCGCGCCAGCGTGGTGTTGGCCACGATCAGGCCGTCGGCGCCCTCGGCCAGCAGCACTTCGGCGATCGCCGCCTCGTCGGCGGGGGTGAGGTCGGGCGCCACCTTGACGAAGAATGGCCGGGCGCGTCCGCCCAAGGCCACCTGGTCGCGCGTCGCGCGCACCTCGGCCACCAAGCGCGTGAGTGCCTCCTGCCTTTGCAGGAGGCGCAGGCCGGGCGTGTTCGGCGAGCTGACGTTCAGGACCAGATAGTCGACCAGGTCGTGCAGCCGCCGCACGCCCAGCCGGTAGTCGACGATCGGGTCGGCCGTGTCCTTGTTGGCACCGATATTGGCGCCGACCACCGGGCCCTTGGGCGAGCGCCGCTCCAGCCGCCGCGCCACGGCCTCCAGCCCGTCATTGTTGAAGCCCATCCGGTTGATCACCGCCCGGTCCTCCTTCAGCCGGAACAGGCGGGGCCGCGGGTTACCCGCCTGCGGCCTGGGCGTCACGGAGCCGATCTCGACGAAGCCGAACCCCATCCGCCCGAACGAGTCGAACGCCTCGGCACTCTTGTCGAAACCGGCGGCCAGCCCGACCGGCACCGGCAGGTCCAGCCCGGCCAGCCGGGTGCGCTGGAGCGGCTCCGGCACCGGCCGCCCGGCAGGCAGCAGGGCCGCCGCACGGATCGCCACGCGATGTGCGGTCTCGGCCGGAAGCAGGTGGAGGAGATGGTGCAGCATGGGGCCGCTCAGGCACCCCTTGCAATGAATTCGGGGTTCTCGAAGCCGGGCTTGCCATAGGCCAGCGGGCTGCCGTCCAGGCGCAGCACCCGACCGCCGGCTGCCTCCAGCACCGCCTGGCCGGCCGCGGTGTCCCATTCCATGGTCCGGCCGAAGCGCGGGTAGAGGTCGGCCTTAGCCTCGGCCACCCGGCAGAACTTGAGCGAGCTGCCGGCCGAGACGATGTCCGCCACGTTCTGCTCGGCGAGCCAGACGTCGGTACGGGCGTCGCGATGCGAGCGGCTGGCGACCGCCACCGGTGCCGCCGGCACCGGCCGCGCCTGGATGGCACGGGTACCCTCCGGATCCCGCAGCGTGGCGCCGTGGCCGAGCGCACCCCACCAAGCGGTGCGGATCGCCGGTGCCAGCACCACGCCCAGGATCGGCCGCCTCGCCTCGACCAGGGCAATGTTGACCGTGAACTCGCCATTGCGGGCGATGAACTCGCGGGTGCCGTCCAGGGGATCGACCAGCCAGAAGCTGCCGTTGCCGACCTCCGGGACATCGCCGCCGGCCACCGCCTCCTCGGCGACCACCGGGATCGAGGGGGTCAGCTCCTCGAGTGCTGCGACGATCAGGGCTTCGGCGTCCTGGTCGGCCGCGGTCACCGGCGAGCCGTCGGCCTTGGCAGTGGCGGCCGCGCCCTGCTCGTAGTGGCGCAGGATGGCGGCACCGGCGCGATCGGCGATCGCCACCACCTGGGGCAGGATGAGGATGGGCGGGAACAAGGCTGCGGCTCTCCGGAGGCTGGATGCGGCCCCGCGCCCGGCGGGCGTGCGGTGCCGCCATGGCGTTTACCTTTGTTTAACCTGAATCTGCCAGAGTGAACCGGCCGCAGGTGGCAGCAGGTGGAACGGTTCCATCGGCGCCTGCGCAGATGGCGACAGCCCCGGTGTTTGCCGGGAGAAGGGTAGCGCGATGCGATCCGAGGAAGGGTCGGCGATGGTGACGGCAGCGGCGGACCCGACCGCGATTGCCGCCCCGTTTCCCGTGATGGACGGGGACACGCCGGGCCCGGTTCCCCAGGGTGTGGGCGGCCGCCACTGGCTGGATCCGGGCCGGCCCAATGTGTTCCGGCAGCGGCTGGAGGAACTGCGCGGCCTCCAGCAACGGGCGGGCGGGCATCCGGATTTAGGCTGCGTACAGATGTTGGATCTGGAGCAGGTCCGCCTCCGGTTCGGCCGGCGCTGGCCGGCCCTGCGCGACAAGGCGCTGCAGTTCGTGGCGGCTGCACTGGAACGGGCGCTGGGCGACCAGGACCTGTACCTGCTGGCCG
>NZ_WUJP01000669.1 GCF_009806515.1 Geminicoccus flavidas
TCGGTGCCGGCCGATCTCCGCCACCTGCTGGACGGGGTCGTCGATCCGCAGGGGCTGCAGGCGCGGGTGGCCGAAGCCCTGGCGCGGGCCGACCAGGTGCTGCCGGACCGCGCGGCGTCAGCGGCATCCGCGGTACCGGCCGTGGCCTGGCAGCCCGTGCTGGCGCCGGCCCGGGGGCTGGTGGCCGCCTACCGCCTGGAGCCGCCCGCCTCTGGTGCCTGGCCTGCCCTCTCGAACGGCGATCCGGACCTCTGGTCGATCGAGATGGCCGTGGCCGCCCTGCCGGCCACCGCCGGCCGCGGCCGCAAGGCCTGGCTGATCGTGCCGGTACGGTACGAGACGCTGGCCTCGATCCGGCTGCGCGAGCCGTTCTGCCGGGCATGCCGGCGCCTGCCGCGCAGCTCCGCGCGCCGGCTCCTGTTCGAGGTCAGGAACCTGCCGCCCGACATCGTTCAGTCGCGCGTCCGCGAGCTGATGGCCTATCTGCGGCCATTCTGCCTGGGCATCCTGGTCGACCTGGCCGAGCCGCGGGTCGAGCACCTGATCGGGGCCGGCATTGTCGGCGTGGCGACGGACGACCTGCGCCAGGCGCACGACCTGGCCATCCTTGCCCGCCGCCACGGCCTGCGAAGCTTCCTGACCGGCCTTCGTTCCCCTCCGACTGCCGCCAGGCCGCCCAGGACGGCATCGACTACCTGGCCGGCAACTTCACGCCGTCCCTGCCGCGCCCGGGGCCGGTGGTCCGCCTGCCAGGCCCCGGCCGCCCGTGAACCCGGCCGTCGCTCCGGCTCGTGCCATCCCGCCTTCAGGCCTCCGGCCTGAGGGCCTCAGCCCGTCAGAGCATCAGGCCGATCCCAATCCATCACCTGATCCTGTCCTCGCGCGTGCTGATCGTCAGGCCGGCTCTAGCCAATGGCCGAAATAGGCATGTGGTCATTGACGCAGGAGTAGATCAATATATAGAAGTTATATCGTTGTACGGTACCATATGATGGGTACTCATGGAGATTTGCTCGATGATACGTCCTCCGCAGGCCGCTATGGCATGGTCTGGATGCTGGCATCCAAGGAGCATTGTCCTGAGCTGTTGTACCTTGCCTGTGCCGTCTCGTTCCGTCGGCTCGTGCTGACAGGCGGCACGGTTGCGCCTGCGTCGCCATCAGGAGGAGGTCGAGCGCCTTTGCCGCGGCATCGCGATGGGCGAGCTGGCTTATACCGACATCCTGGCGGCGGTCACGCCGGGTGGCGGCAAGTCGGCGCTGCCGGTGATCGCGGCAGCACGGCTGCTGGGGGCAGTGCCGCCGGGGCGGGCCCGGCCGATCGTCGAGCGGATCTGCTGGGTCGTGCCGCGGGACACGCTGCGCCGCCAGGCCGAGGAGGCGTTCGTCGACCCGACTTGGCGGGGCCTGCTCGG
The DNA here is from genome assembly GCF_009806515.1 of Geminicoccus flavidas. Taxonomy (GTDB): domain Bacteria; phylum Pseudomonadota; class Alphaproteobacteria; order Geminicoccales; family Geminicoccaceae; genus Geminicoccus; species Geminicoccus flavidus. Next base: position 1,415 of record NZ_WUJP01000669.1, read on the forward strand.
CCACCAGCATGCGGTCCGGGCTGCCGACAACGCGCCTGATCCCTGCCGCGGGCTTGCCGGCTACGTCACCACCTACCAGTCGATCGCCGCCGCACCCGCCTTGCACCTGGCTGAGTTCCGGCGGCATCGCTACCTGCTCTGCGTCGATGAGCTGCACCATCTGCCGGGACTGAGTGATCTGGATGCGGCCGCCGAGGCCGCCGAGGACACGGCTTGGTCGCGGGCCCTGCTCCCGCTGCTGGAGAGTGCCGGGCTGCGCCTGCTGATGTCCGGGACGCTGGAGCGCTCCGACCGACGGCCGATCCTGTGGCTCAACTATCGCCGGGACCGCCTGACGCCAGGCCAGCGCCGGCTCGAGCTGGGCATCCCGGGCTGGGCGGTGGTGGGCTACGACCGGCGTGCGGCACTTGCCGAGCGGGCGATCATCCCGATCCGGTTCGGTGCCCTGGATGGCCGTGCCGAGTGGCTGCTGAACGGCGAGTTCTCTTCCGTCGAGTCGTTCTCCGCGGCCAGTGACAAGCTGCGTCCGATGCTGTTCACCGCGTTGCGCACGGGCTACGCCGAGGCGGTCCTGCGCCGCGCGTTCGCCGACTGCCGCGAGCATCGCGCCAAGCGTCGTGCCGCCTTAGGGCTTGGGCCAGCCCAGGCGGCACCCGGTCTGGGCAAGCTCCTGGTCGTGGCTCCGGACCAGGCGACCGCCCGGCGCTATACCGAGATCCTGCGCGGCTGGCTGAACCCGAAGAGGGCAGAAGCTGGCGTGGCCCTGGCCATCTCGGATGAACGGGACGCGGTCGAGCGCATCGCGCGCTTCCGGCTGCGGCCGGACCCGTCCGTGCTGGTCACGGTCGGCATGGCCTATGAGGGCATGGACGCGCCCGAGGTCAGCCATGTCGCCTGCCTGACCCAGATCCGCTCCGTGCCCTGGCTGGAGCAGATGGCGGCCCGTGCCACCCGCTTCGATCCGCATGGCGGCAGCTACGAAGAGCAGCGGGCGCTGATCTATCACCCGGACGATCCCCTGTTCCGGATGTTTCGTCGCGCCATCGAGATGGAGCAGTCCGGCCGCGCCCGGACCCGCCGGCGATGCGACCAGGAGGAACTGCCGCTGGGCGACCAGGACGACGACGCGATGCGTCACGGCTCGGTCCTGCGGCCGCTCTGGTCCGAGGCGACCGAACTGCGCTTCGAGACCGTGCTGCCGCGCAGTGCCGCGGGACCGCTGCCCGGCAACACGATCCCGGCGGACGACCACCTTCCCGAGACGCCGACCCAGGCCGAGCAGCGGCTGCGTCGCCAGGTGGGTCAGCTGGTGGCTTCTCAGGTGATCGAGGATGCGGAGACGAGCCTGCCGAGTCAGCCCTGCGACTACCACGCCTACAACGCCGTGCTGAAGCGACTGTTCGGCAAGGCGCGGGGTGTCATGACCCAGGCCGAGCTCGAGGCCGAGATCGGCTGGCTGGAGCGCAACCGGATCCGCAGCCAGCTCGAGCTGATCCGAGACGATCCCCGCTATGGCTGGTCCACGCGGCAGCGCCGGACGGGCATACAGCCGGCAAAGGATCAGTGGGCCGGCCGTGCTCCAGGCAGGCGCAGACGCGGCAGGGTTGCCGACGGAACGGGATAGATGGGCCATGGAGGACATGGCGCAGGAATTGGGGGCGAGCGATGACCGCCGCGTGCTCCGCTGTCTCGTGCCGCGCCGGCGGCGATGGTGATGGAGCAGGCCCAGCGCCATGCGGCTGGTATCCCGATGACGACAAGGTAGGCAAGCAAGCGGAGCTGGCTTTTCCTCCAGTGGAGACCGACGGATGCGCGGTCGAGATCCAGGTCACGCGCATCGATGCCTGTGACCGCTTCTCGGTGCAGTGCCGAGCCCCGGAGACTGTCGCGAAACTCCTGGCTCCATGGTGCTGCCGTGGTTCGCTCGTGGAGCAGAACGGGAGGCGATGGTGCGCAAGGCGGTGGGCTAGGTAAGCCGGTGGAAGCTCTGCTGCCGGCAGTCTACGGCAGCAACCAGCGGCTAGAGTGGATCGGGGCCCAGGTGGACGGCGCGCGGATCGAGGCGCTGCTGCTTCAACAGTGGTACCGCCTGTCGGATCGTGACCTGGAGGGGGCGCTTGCCGACCGGCTAAGCTTGCGGCGGTCTTGCGGCTTTATCCTGGAGGATGCGGCGACGAGCTTGCCGCGCTTCCGGATCGACTTGGCCGAGGCACGCGGACCAGCGCCAGCCCGGCCCTCTACCGCCATCTCTTCCACGGATCGGATCGAGCGTCTGCTGACGCTCGATGGCACAGATGGAAGAACATCGCCATCACACCGTTGCGTGGCGAGACCCTTGAAGCTCTTTGGCACCATGAAGCGGCGCTACCTGGATCGGCGCGTCCGCTGCCGCAGACTGGACCGCAACTGCTGTGGTGCTCTGCCGTGAACCTGCGGCGGGCAGATCACCTCGCAGGCTGAACGGGCGTTCGAAGGGCAATGGCGGCCAAACCGGTCTCGCCAGCCCATCCCGCACCAGCAAACGTACGTGGTCCGGCAAGGTGGGGGCGCGTCATGTCCAGCTTGTCGCCGTGTGCCCTCGCTCGAGCTCATTCATGCCGCCCGCCCGCACGGTGAACCACGCGGGTGCTCTTCGCAGCCTATGCCGCCCGGCATGGCCCGCGAGGGGCTTGGTGGTTAGGGCAGGATGCACAGGCTTGAGCGGCGGGCCGGATGGTGCCAGGGCTGGCGGCGTGGCGACGGACCGGGAGAGTGGCGGCCCATGTGCAATCTCTACTCGCTCACCAAGGGCCAGGACGCGATCCGGGCGTTCACCCGGGCGATGCGGGACACGACCGGCAACCTGCCCCTCCTGCCGGCGATCTTCCCGGACCGGCTGGCCCCGGTGGTGCACCGGGCCCAGGACGGGACGCGCGAACTCGCCATGATGCGCTGGGGCTTCCCGCCACCGCCGAACCTGGGGGGGCGACCGGTGACCA
>NZ_WUJP01000670.1 GCF_009806515.1 Geminicoccus flavidas
ACATCCGCAACTTGACCAGCCCCTACTGGCGCGGCTGGCTGAAGCCCGGCTGGCGCTGCCTGGTGCCGGCCAGCTCGTTCTGCGAGTACACCGACAGCCAGCCCAAGGTGCCGCACTGGTTCGCGCTCGATCCGTCACGGCCGCTGTTCGCGTTCGCGGGGCTGTGGCGGCCCTGGACCGGGACGCGCGGCACCAAGGCGGAGCCGGTGGAGGGCGAGCACCGGCTGTTCGCCTTCCTCACCTGCCCGGCCAACGACGTGGTGCGGCCGATCCACGCGAAAGCCATGCCGGTGCTGCTGACCACGCAGGAAGAATGCGACACTTGGCTGGAAGGTACCACCGAGGACGCGCTCGCCCTGCAGCGCCCCCTGCCCGACGACGCCCTGCAGGTAGTGGCCAAAGGCCAGCGGGAAGACGGGCAGCGGGAGGATGGACCGGAGCCTTCCTTGCCCTTCTGAAGTCGGTCGTTCCCGAATGGCATGCCGTCCGTCGCATGGGCAGCAGGTGGACCAGTCGATGACGGGCGCGCCGACGGACGGGCAGTGCGATACCGGAACACCCGGTCAGCCGTGCCCTCGCGCCACAAGACGCAGCATGGCAAGTCTTGACGGCTGGAGCCGGACCTTCGCAGGCATGCTGATACGGACTGTCTGAGCCTGTCTCGGAAAATTGGAAGCGTTCGGGCCGCCATCCCCTCATGTTGGCCGGTACCAGCCTATCCTGGAGTGCAGGCGTCAGGAGCCGTGAAGTCCTCGATAGGCGTGAACAGGTCACGATGGGCGTGGGTGCGGGTCGCGTAGATCCGGTGTTGCAAGCGCTCGCCCTCCACTGTGTGAAAGAAGCTCTCCAAGGATCGGCTGCTGCCGATCCATCCGTTCGCCGGAGAAGACCAAGCCAGGAGGCCTGGGAAGCGGCGTGTTGTCGAGCCAGTTGCCGCGCCGGCTCATGGACGGCGTGATGTCCGCTGCAGTGACAACGTGGCGGTCGTCGTCGGCTGCGGAGTGAACTCTTGCGATCCGAGTGATGATTGAGCCCCGGCGGTGCCGCTCGATCGACATGCGCAGCGCCTCGAGCGGGGTGTCTGCCTGCGGGGGTCTCGCGCATCGA
>NZ_WUJP01000671.1 GCF_009806515.1 Geminicoccus flavidas
TCATCGGCGGCCAGCAGACCGTGGTAGGCCAACGACCTCTTGCGTGTACCGGCCGATCAGTGCGGCGAGGTAGAGCCAGCCTCCCCGCTCCGCACATAGGTGAAATCCCTAAGCCAGATCGGTCAGGCGAGGGCGGACTCGGATTTCCATCCCGATGCGGTCGGGTGGCTATGACGGCTGCCGGTGGGGTGCAGCCGCCGCATAGTGCCGGGAAGGGCACGGTTTTCGACTGCGGGTCAGCTCCCGAGGCGCAAGCGCAAGGCGTAGTGCCCGCTCGGCGAGATCCCGAACACCCGGCACATCCCGGACCGGCCGGACCTGACGGTCCTCGTCGACGAACCCGAGCTTCATCGGGAGACCACTCCCAAGATGAGTGCGGCTTCTCTCAAGTTGTCGCGTTTCATCTCGGCGCGCTGCAGCTCCCGCTTCAGCCGGGTGTTCCCGGTGCCGCGAACCAACGCATCCACCGCCGCAACTGCGTCTCGTACAGCCCGAGTTCCGTCGCCACGCGGATGATCGGCAACCCGCTCGTCAAGACCAGTCGACGACCTAGCGCTTGAATGCATCCGGAAACACGCGGCGCTTCCTCTCCGACATCGGGCGCTCCTCCCTGGACCCGAAGGCCGATCACGGGCGTACACTCGACCAGAGCAGATGAACTTGCCCGGAGCACAGGATGTCGAGACTGGCGCGCCTGCGAAGCTTGGCCCAGGTGCGAAAGGGCATCGCCCGATATGTACAGAAAGCTCATGGGATTGCTGAGCCCGCCGATCTTCAGGCAGGTCCTGCGTGTCACACAGAAGACAGCCGGCTGAGAGCGTGATGCAGGAACGGGAACGTGGTGAGCCGGCGGTCAGGATCGTGCTCTGGAACATCGCCTGGCGCCGCCGCCAGTCGCCGGCCGGGCGCGTGATCGCGGACGTCATCGAGCAGCACGCTCCCGATCTCGTCTGCCTGACCGAGGCGCACACGGACTTCCTGCCCAACGGGCATCTGATCCATGCCCGGGCCGACTACGGGTATCCGCTGAAGGAGGGGCGGCGGAAGGTGCTGCTCTGGAGCAGGCAGCCATGGACCGGCATCGACGACCTGGGCGACGAGCGGCTCCCTCCTGGCCGCTTCGTCGCGGGCACGACCGAGACACAGCTCGGGTCGTTGCGCATGATCGGGATGTGCGTGCCCTGGCCAGCGGCCCACGTCGCCACGGGACGGAAGGACCGCCGTCCGTGGGAGGATCATCTCGTCTATCTTCAGGGTCTGTCCGACATCCTTGCCCGCGAGGACCATGCCGAGCGCACCCTCGTGGTCGGCGACGTCAACCAGTTCATCCCGCGCAAGCGGGCATCCCTGCGCGCGTTCCAGGCACTGACCGACGCCATCCCGCCGTTCCTGCGGCTGGCGACGGAAGGCGCCATTCCGGAGCTCGACCAGCCGGCAATTGATCACCTCTGGCACACGGCGGATCTGCGGACCGTGCGGGTAGGTGCGCTGCCTGGGCATGATCCCGACGGGCGGGCCCTGAGCGACCATGTCGGCCTCTTCATCGAGATCCAGCAGGCCCATGATGACGGCACCGCCGGAAGGTGATCGGCTGGGCCGATCAGCAGAAGCCGATCCGGCCGCCTCCTGCAAGCGAGGCGGTCAGCAGGCCGTGGAGGCTCCGGCGGCTTGGCGTGGATGCGGATGGCTTCCGGCTCCTGGGGGAGGCGGAATCTGTCCGAAACCGTCACGGGCCGGGCGCCTGTCAGACCCCGATCAGTTCCCGGAAGTGGCGACGGACGAGGGCAGCGCCCATGGCCCGTCGCCACTGCCGACCATGCAGTTCCTGTAGGGCGGGATGGCGACGAAGCGCGCCAGCCCCTTCCCTCAGCCGGCGAAGCGGGCCTCGGGCACGCCGCGCACGCCCAGATCGTGGATCGCGAACAGGGAGCCGCGCGGGGCCGGGTCGTCGGGGAAGCGCGGCAGGGGTGGCTTGGCCATCGAGGTGACGTAGAGGATGTCCAGGTTCGGGCCGCCGAACATGGCGCTGGTGACCTTCTTGACCGGCATGTCGATCACCCGGTCGAGCGTGCCGTCCGGCGCATAGCGTGCGAGCTTGCCGGCATAGACGATCGCACTCCAGACGCAGCCCTCGGCATCGACCGTGGCGCCGTCGAAGGCGCCGCCTTCCCACTGCATCTTGGCGAAGGTGCGCTTGTTGCCGATGGCACCGGTGGCGGAGTCGTAGTCGTAGGCGGAGATCTCGCCGGACCAGGTGTCGGTGAAGTAGAAGGTCTTGCCGTCCGGGCTCCAGCACGGGCCGTTGCTGACGATGATGCCGTCTTCCAGCTTCGTCACGGTCAGGTCCGAGTCCATCCGGTAGAGGGCGCCGTTCGGGCCTTCCTCCATCGTGTCCATCGAGCCCGCGACGAAGCGGCCCTGCCGGTCGACCTTGCCGTCATTGATGCGGTTGTTCGGCTTGTCCGGCTCCGGGTCGTGGATCAGCTCGACCTCGCCGGACTGAAAGTCCAGGGCGTGCCAGCCGCGCTGCAGCGAGACGATGGCGCCGCCGTTCTTGCGCAGGGCCATCGAGCCGATCTTCTGCGGCACGTCCCAGGCGCGGACCTCGCGGCCGTCCTCGGTGCAACGAAACACCCGGCCGTCGAAGCTGTCGATCCAATAGAGGCGCTGCTCGTCCACGTCCCACAAGGGACCTTCGCCGAGCGTGGT
>NZ_WUJP01000672.1 GCF_009806515.1 Geminicoccus flavidas
CTTGACGTCGACCAGGACCTCGATGCGCATTGCTTGTTCTCCTTCTGCCATGGCCGGGCTCGGCCCGCGGCTGTTCTTTTCTGTCATCCCCCGGCATGACCGGGGATCAACGGCCGGTCGTCGGCATCGGCACCAGCTTCGCCAGCAGGCTGCAGGCCTTGCCGGACGAGGTGGGCCACCCCCTGCCCGTGGATCCCCCGACCAAGTCGGGGATGACATGAGGGGAGGCCGGAGCCGGCGTCGTCACCCCTTGAAGCGCGGCTCCGGCAGGCCGCGCACGCCCAGGCCGTGGACGGCGAACAGGCCGCCCGCTTCCCGCTCCTGGCGGCGCCTGCCCCCGAACGGGCGGGCCATGGAGGTCACGTAGAGGATGTCCAGGTCGGCGCCGCCGAACATCACGCTGGTGATGCTGTCCACCGGCATGCCGACCAGCCGGTCGATCGTGCCGTCCGGGGCGAAGCGGACCAGTCGGCCGCCATAGACCTCGGCGCTCCAGACATAGCCTTCCTCGTCCACGGTGGCGCCGTCCGGATATCCCCGCAGATGGCCCTCGAAATCGGCGAAGATCCGTCGGCTGAGCAGTTCGCCGGTGGCGGTGTCGTAGGCATAGGCCCAGATCTTCCGGGTCCAGCTATCGGCGAAGTAGAAGATGGTGCCGTCCGGGCTCCAGCACGGGCCGTTGCTGACGATGATGTCGCTTTCCAGCTTCGTCACGGTCAGGTCGGGGTCGAGGCGGTAGAGGCCGGCCAGCGGCTCGCGCTCCTCATAGTCCATGCCGCCCGCAACGAAGCGGCCCTGCCGGTCGACCTTGCCGTCGTTCATGCGAGTGCGGCGGATGTTGGCCTCGGGATCGGAGATCGCTGTGACCTCGCCCGACCTCAGGTCGAGGAAATGGAAGCCGTTGCGCAAGGAGACAACGGCACCACCGCCCTCACGCAGGCACATCGAGCCGACATGTTCGGGCACCTGCCAGCTCCGCCGGTCCTGCCCGCGTGCATCGGCGCGGTGGACGGCCTTGCCGTGGCTGTCGATCCAGTAGAGGCGCTGCTCCCCGACGTCCCATAGCGGCCCCTCGCCCAGCTCGTCGCGCGTGTCGGTCAGGAGTTCGATGCGCAGCATGGCAGCAGGCTTCCCGTTCGTTCAGAGGCTCTCGACATTGCCGTCCACCCCTAAGGACTGGCCGGAGATGTTGCGGCCCATGGGCGAGATCAGGAACAGCGCCATGGCGGCCACGTCCTTCGGGCTTACCATGCGCCGGAGCGAGACACGGGCGAGATACTGCGCCT
>NZ_WUJP01000673.1 GCF_009806515.1 Geminicoccus flavidas
CCATCTCCTCGTAAGGTACGCCCACCTGTTTCGCACGGGCATCGATGACGCCGGTCATGCGCGGGCCGGCCACGATGCCCGGCAGGATGGCATTCACCGTGATGTTCGCGGGCCCCAGCTCCTTGGCGAGGCTCTGGGTCAGGCCGATCACGCCCCACTTGGCGGCGGCATAGGGCGTGCGGAAGGCATAGCCGAACCGTCCGGCCGCCGAGCTCATGTTGATCATGACTCCGCCGCCGGCAGCCTTGAGCATGGGCACGGCCCGTCTGGCGCACAGGAACTGGCCGGTCAGGTCGACATCGATGCAGCGGCGCCAGTCGGCCAGCGACAACTCCTCAATCGCCCCGGTGGGGCCGGCGATCCCGGCATTGTTCACCAGCACGTCCAGGCCGCCCAACCGCGCCTGCACCTCCTGGAACAATCGGTCGACCGCCGCCTCGTTGGCGACGTCGGCCTGGAAGGTCAGGACGTCCGGCTGCGCTTGCTTCAGGGCAGCCAGAGCCGCCGCGTCGACATCGCTGGCCAGCACCCGCGCACCGGCCGCGACCAGCTCGTCGACGATCGCCCGGCCGATCCCAGCAGCGCCCGCGGTGACCAGGACCCGCTGCCCCGTTGCCAGAAGTTCCGCCATGGCCATGAGCTCCGTTTTCAGGGATTGCGGTCGCGCAGGGCCAGCACGGCGGCCAGCACCACGACGCCCAGGATGATATCACGCACCGCGCTCGGCAGGGTCGTGCCTGCCAGGAGGGTGGCAAGGGCGGTGAGCAGCAGCACGCCGCCCAGCATGCCCAGATAATGGCCGCGCCCGCCGGTGATCAGCGTGCCGCCCACCACCACCGCCGCGATCGAGGGCAGCAGATACTCGTCGCCCATGCCGAGGCTGGCCTGGCCGGAGAAGCCGGACAGGAGGATGCCCACCAATGCGGCGCAGAAGCCGGACAGCGCATAGGTGCCGATCAGCGTGCCGCCTACGCCCACGCCGGACAGGCGCGCCACCAGCGGGCTGTTGCCCACCGCATAGACGCGCCGGCCAAACGGCGTGCGGCCGAGCAGCAGGAGGGCCGCTGCCACGAACAGCAGGAGGAGCCAGGTCACCGGGGTGACACCCAAAAAGCTGCCGGTCATCAGCCAGCGTTGCGTGGGCGAGGCGAAGCCCGCGGGCGTGCCGTCGCTGTAGACCAGGGCGGCACCCTGGAGGATGCCGTTCATCGCGATGGTCATCACGATCGGCGGCAGGCCCAGGAACACAATGCCGGCACCGTTCGCGATACCCAGCAGCGTGCCGAGCAGCAGGCCGAACGGGATCACCCAAAGGGCGGCCGAGTCCGAGCCGCTGATCAGGTCGGCGGTGACGATGCCGATCAGGCCGATCAGCCACGGCAGGGACAGGTCCAGCCCGCCGGTCAGGATCGCCGTGCCCTGGCCCAAGGCCAGGATCGCCAGGAAGGAGGAGAGCACCAGCAGCGAGTTAAAATAGGCCGGGTTAGTTAGCGTGTTGCCGTAGATTAGGTGGGTCGCGACCAGGACGATCGCGAAGCCGACATAGGCTGGGACCAGGTAGCGCAGGGCCGCGCGG
>NZ_WUJP01000656.1 GCF_009806515.1 Geminicoccus flavidas
CAGAACTCCTTCGTGAAGGCTTTGGAGCTTTCCAGCCGGGCGGCGGCGGCGCTCGGCCCAAACGCGCGGATGCCCTTGTCGGCCAGCCGGTCGACCAAGCCCAGGGTCAGCGGCAGCTCGGGCCCGACCACTACGAGGCCGACCCCCTCGTCCTCCGCCAGCCGGACCAGGCCGTCAATGTCGTCGACCGCGACCGGAACACAACGCGCCACGGCCTCGATGCCGGCATTGCCCGGCGCGCACAGGACCTCGGTGACCATGGGCGAGGCCGTCAGCGACCAGCACAAGGCATGCTCGCGGCCGCCGCTGCCGATGACGAGGGTTTTCACAGGAACTATCTCCGCTCAGCGCGGGACGTGATGGACCGTCACGTCGAACGCTGCAAGCTGCGCGTCCGTCGTGACGAGGATGCAGTCCTCGATTCGCGCCTGGGCGACTAGCAGGCGATCGAACGGGTCACGGTGGAACAGGGGCAGCCGGCCGGCCTCGACCGCGTGCACGGCGCGCACCGGCAG
>NZ_WUJP01000674.1 GCF_009806515.1 Geminicoccus flavidas
TGCCGCTCCAGCCAGGAGGCCCGCTCGGCCTCGCCGGCACCGGCGGCGGGGGCCGGCAGGGTCGGCGAGAAGGCCTGGCCCGGATGGGAGCGGGCAAGCGTCCCCGCCCGGCGCGCCCGCAGATTGCTCACCAGGAGGCGCAGATAGCCGGCGACCGGCGAATTGCGGTGGAACGAGCCGGCCAGCACCGCCAGGATCAGGATCGCGCCCTCGACCACCGAGCTGTAATAGGCCGAGACGTTCAGCACGAGCAGGATGTTGACGACGATCATCAGGATGTAGGCGCCGATCAGCGAGCCTACCGCACCGCCGCGCCCGCCCCCCAGCATGGTGCCGCCCAGCACCACGGCGGTGAACACCTGGAGCAGCATTGGCCGGCCGATCAACGGGTCGGCGGAGCCGGTCTGGGCCGAGATGAAGGCGCCGGCAGCACCATAGAACAGGCCGGCCAGGGTGTAGGTCCAGAACTTCACCGTCCGGGTGGCGATACCCGCGGCGCGCGCCGCCTCCTCGTCGCTGCCGACCGCATAGATGCCGGTGCCGAAGCGCGAATTGCGCACCAGGAACCAGACCAGCAAGGCAACGAGCAGGACCAGGATCGGGGCCGGCAGGAGGTCGGTGATCACGTCGCCGGTAAGCGCCATGGAGAACTCGGGTGCTACCATCCCGCCCGGCTTGTCCATGATCAGGAGCGTGATGCCCTGGACGATGAACATGGACGACAGGGTGACCACGATCGGCTGGAGGCGGACGAAGGCCACGAAGAAGCCGTTGAAGGCGCCCACCGCGCCGCCGATCAGCAGCGCCACCACGGCCATGGCGAGCTGCGAGCCCGCACTCTCGCCCATGGAGGTGGCGAGCACCACGTTGACCAGCGAGATCACCGCACCGGCGGACAGGTCGAAGCCGCCGCTCAGGATCACGAAGGTCTGGCCCATCGCGGCCAGCGCGAGGGTGGCGCCGCCGGACGACATGAAGCTCAGCTCGAAATAGCTGAACGGCCCGGGCGTGATCCAGTCGACCACCAGGAACAGGGCGACGAACACCGCGAGCGCCACCAGCAGGCCACGATGGCGCGCAAGCGTGCGGCCCAGGCCAGCGCGGCGGCGGGCCGGAGCACGCTCGGCCATGGCAAGCGTCGTGCTCATGCCGCCATCCCGGCAGGGCGCTGCTCGCCCAGCGCGAAGCGCATGATCGCTTCCTCCTCGATCTCGTCACCGGCGAGCTCGGCCACGGTCCGGCCGCCATACATGACCTGGACCCGGTCACACAGGTTCACGAGCTCGGCGAGCTCGGTGGAATGGAACAGCACGGCACCGCCGGCATCGGCAAAAACGCGCATCATCAGATAGAGCTGGTGCTTGGTGCCGATGTCGACGCCGCGGGTGGGATCGAACATCAACAGCGTGCGGCTGCCGGCGAGCAGCCACTTGCCGATCGCGATCTTCTGCTGGTTGCCGCCGGAAAAGGCGCCGGCTGGCGTGTAGAGCGCACGGGGTGCCACCTCGACCTGCCGGAACACCCGCTCGACCGCCTCGGTCTCGGCCGCCTCGTCGATCAGGCCGTGGCGAGTGAAGCGGTCGATCACCGGCAGGCTGACATTGCGCCGGCCGTCCAGCTTCAGGAACAGGCCCTCGGTCTTGCGGTCCTCCGGCACTAGGCTGATGCCGATATTGGCGGCGATCGCGTCCTTGGGCGAGGCCAGTGTCACCTCGCGGCCATCGACCAGGATCTGACCAGACGTCAGCGGCGCCATGCCGAAGCAGCTCAGGAACAGCTGCTGCTGGCCCATGCCCTGCAAGGCGGCGATGCCCAGGATCTCGCCCGGCCACAAGGAGAAGCTGCCATCCTCCAGCCTTCCGGCGGTGGCGACCCGACGCGCTTCCAGGACCGGCGGCGTGGCCGGCTTTGGCCGTGGCTTGGGCCTAGGCGGGAAGGTCGCGGCCAGCGAGCGGCCGATGATCATTCGCACGACCTCGTCGTCGCTCACCTGATCCACCGGCGCGGTGCCGACCTCCTTGCCGTTGCGCAGCACGGTGAGCCGGTCGCAGAACATCCGGACCTCCGGCATCCGGTGCGAGATGAACACCACCGTGACGCTGTCGCGGGTCACGGTCCGGATCAGCTCGCCCAGCCAGTCGATGTCGCGGCCGGTCAGGCTGGAGGTCGGCTCGTCGAGCAGGAGGATTCGCGGCTTGCGGAACACCGCGCGGGCAATCTCGATCTTCTGCCGGACCGGCAGCTCCAGCTCGCGGATCTCGGCGCGCGGGTCGATGTCGGCAAGACCCAGCGAGTCCAGGTGCGCTGCCACCAGCCGCTCGCCCTCGCGCCGTCGGAGCTGGCCCAGCAGGCCCGTCGGCGCATTCGGCATGAGCATGTTGTCGGTGACGGTCAGGTCGCGGACCAGGGTCATTTCCTGGTACGCCGTCTGCACGCCCAGGCGCTGGGCATCCTGCGGCCGCGCCAAGCGCACTGGCTGGCCGAACAGTTCCAGGCTGCCCTCGTCCGGCTGGATGAAGCCCGAGAGCATCTTCACCGTGGTCGACTTGCCGGCCCCGTTCTCGCCCAAGAGGGCATGGACCTCGCCCGCGGCCACCGTGAACGACATGCCGGCCAGCGCCACCGTGGCACCGTAGGCCTTGGTGGCGTTCACGACCTTGAGCGCGTCAGCGGCGACAGCCATGCGGATTCCGAGCCTGGTGAAGAAAGATGGCGACAGGACGAGGATGGCGGCAGGGGCGGACCGTGCGGCCCGCCCCTCGAACCACCGACGGCCGGCTTACTCCTCGGGCTGGCCCACCAGCGCCGCCTGCAGGCCGACCTCGGGCGTGTCGGGCGAGTAGATCGAGGCGAACCAGCCGGGATTGGTGATGATCGACGGCTTGAACACGTTGCAGCCCTCGGACATCTCCTTCCAGGTGCCCTCCTCGCAGAGCTTCATCTCCTCGCTGGTGTAGAGCGGGAGCGGCAGGGTGGTGAGCTTGGGGATCTCCTTGCCTTCCAGCTTCTGCACCGCGAGCTTGAGCGCCAGGGCACCGGAATAGGGCGGCGAGGCATAGGAAATGCGCTGGGCACCCATAGGCGCGTAGGCGCCATTGGCGCCCTCGACCTCGGTGCCGGCCGGCAGGGCCTGGATGCGGCCGCCGTTCGAACCCTCGCCGGCGCAGGGCAGGAGATCCTCGGGCTTCATGCCCGCCTCGATCTGCATCGCATTGGCCGTGAAGCAGCCGACCTGCATCCACAGCCCGTCGATGTCGGCCCATTTCTGGGTCGCCAGGATCTTCGACAGCTCGGTACGCGCGTTCGCCTGGCTCCACATGCCGGGCGCCTCGGCGACGATCTCGATCTCCGGGTGCTTGGCGAACACCTCCTTGGCCGCCTCGGTGCGCAGCGTGTCGACCGATGTGCCGGGCACGCCCGTGATCGCGACGATCCGGCCCTTGCCGCCGAGCTTGTCGGCCAGCCACTCGGCAGTCTTCCGCCCGGCCTCCTCCTGATCGATCGTGACGTTGTGGGCGCACGGCTCGGTGATCTCGGCGTCATAGGCGATGATGGTGACGCCGCGCCCGCAGGCGGCCCGGACCACCTGGTTCAGCGCGGTGGGCGAGATCGGGTAGACGACGATCGCATCGGCACCCGCCTGCACCATCGAGTTGATCTGCTGGATCTGGCGCTGGGCATTGGGCCCGGCCACCTGGACCTGCAGGTCGACTTTGTCCCGCATCGACGGATGGGCGGCCATCGCCTTGATCATGTTGGCGGCTTCGGCCTGCCAGTCATTGCCGATATAGCTCATCGACAAGAAGATCTTGTGCTTCTCGGCCGCGGCCACGTCACCGGCCGTCCCGCCGGCGCCGATCACGCATCCGGCCGCCAGCAGCGACGCGAACAGCTTGCGCAGATTCCTCATCCGTTCTGCCTCCCCCTCCCGGCTGGCCGTCCGCCGCCGGTATTGTCCCGTGGCTGATCTTTGATCATAGATCAGGAGGTACGGCAACCGCGCTTGGACGCTGTCCGTGCTGCGGCGGCGGAAGAACCAGGGAGGAATGATGACGCTGGTGGAGGCAGGCCGGCTGCCCGCGCGCCCGGTCGGCCGGGATAGCATGCAGGAGCGGGTCTATCGGCAGCTGGTCCAGATGATCCTGGACGGCGAACTGGAGCCTGGCCGGACCATGACCATCGGCGGCATCGCCGAGGCGTTCCAGGTCAGCGCCATGCCGGTGCGCGAGGCCCTGCATCGGCTGAGTGCCGCCAAGGCGCTGACCGTAGTGAGCGGCCGCTCGGTCGGCATTCCGCCGCTCACCATCGCAAGGCTCACCGACCTTTGCCGGGTCCGCGTCGAGGTCGAGGGGATTGCCGCGGAATGGGCGGCGGCGAACGTCGATGCCGCGACGCTCGGCCGGCTCGACGGGCTGATCCAGCGGATGTCGGCTGCCGCCGGCACGGCCGACCATCGCGATTTCCTGCCGCTCAACCGCGGCTTCCACTTCACCGTCTACGAGGCCGCCGGTTCCGAATCCCTCCTGGCGCTGATCGAGAGCCTGTGGCTGCAGATCGGCCCCTATCTCAACCTCCTGCGCGGCTCCGGCAACTGGCGGACCGCGAACCGGCAGCACCAGGCGATGCGCGACGCGCTGGCCCGCCGCGACGGCAAGGCCGCGCGGGCAGCCCTGCGCGCCGATATCGAGGAAGCGGCCGCGCTGCTGGAGCGGCTCCTCGGCTGACCGTGGCGGTCAGCCCAGTCGGAACAGGACGGTCGCAAGCGGCGGCAGCACCAGTTGGACGGAGACGTCCTGGCCGTGCGCCGGCACCTCCTCGGTGGTCACGCTGCCGCCATTGCCGACATTGCTGCCGCCATAGCCAAGCGCGTCGGTGTTCAGGATCTCCTGCCACGTCCCGGCGCGCGGCACGCCAATCCGGTAGCCGTAGCGCGGCACCGGCGTCATGTTGCTGACCGCGAGGATGATCGAGCCGCCATCCGGTGCCGTGCGCAGCATGGCGAACACCGAGTTGGCGGCGTCATCGACCACCGCCCAGGCGAACGCGGCCGGGTCGAAGTCGGTCGCGTGCAGCGCCGGCTCAGTCTGGTAGATGCGGTTCAGGTCGCGCACCAGGCGCTGCATCCCGGCATGGCGCGGATCGTCCAGCAGCTCCCAGCTCACCTGCGCGTCATGGTTCCACTCGGTGACCTGGGCGATCTCGCAGCCCATGAACAACAACTTCTTGCCGGGATGCGCCCACATGTAGCCCAGATAGGCGCGCAGGTTGGCGAACTTCTGCCACTCGTCGCCCGGCATCTTGCGCAGGAGCGAGCCCTTGCCGTGCACCACCTCGTCATGGGACAGCGGCAGCACGAAGCGCTCGGTATAGGCATAGACCATGCCGAAGGTGAACGCGCCGTGGTTGTAGCTGCGGTAGACCGGATCCTGCTCCATGTAGTGGAGCGTGTCGTGCATCCAGCCCATGTTCCATTTGTAGGTGAAGCCCAGCCCGCCTTCCTCGACGGGCTTGGTCACGCCCGGCCAGGCGGTGGATTCCTCGGCCAGCGTCACCGCACCCGAGCAGCGCTGCGGCACGATGCTGTTCAGATGCTTGAAGAACTCAACCGCCTCCAGATTCTCCCGGCCGCCATAGCGGTTGGGGATCCACTCTCCGGCCTTGCGGCTGTAGTCGCGGTACAGCATGGAGGCCACCGCATCGACGCGCAGCGCGTCGATATGGAAGCGCTCCAGCCAGTCCAGGGCACTGGCGATCAGGAAGCCCTTC
>NZ_WUJP01000675.1 GCF_009806515.1 Geminicoccus flavidas
ACCTCGTTGCGGCCGAGATTGTAGATCAGCGTGTTCCAGTCCTGGTGGAACCCTTCCCGCGGATCCTCGTGCTCGTAGAGCGCCGTGCCGTCGAACCGGGCCAGGCCGAACACGTCAGTCGGGAAATGCGCGGGCACCCAGTCCAGGATCACACCGATATTCGCCGCATGACAGCGGTCGACAAAGGCGGCGAAGTCCTCTGGCGTGCCGTAGCGGCCGGTCGGAGCGAACAGGCCCAGCGGCTGGTAGCCCCAGGACCCGCCGAACGGGTGCTCCATGATCGGCAGGAGCTCGACATGGGTGAAGCCCATCTCGGCCACATACGGGATCAGCCGCTCGGAGAGCTCCGACCAGTCCAGGCTGCGGTTGCCGTCTTTGGCATCGCGCATCCAGGAACCGGCATGGACCTCGTAGATCGAGATCGGCGCGGCACCACCCTGTCGTTCCGCCCGCTCTGCCAGCCAGCGCTCGTCCGTCCAGCGGAACGGCTCGGAGCGGGCGACGATCGAGGCCGTGCCGGGTGCCGCCTCGGCGGCACGGGCGACCGGATCGGCCTTTTGCGGCAGGAGCTGGCCCGATGGCCCCAGCAGCTCGTATTTGTAGCGGTCGCCCGGCCCGAGCCGCGGGATGAATAGCTCCCAAACCCCGGCCTCCTGGCGCAGGCGCATCGGGTGGCGCCGCCCGTCCCAGGCATTGAAGTCGCCCACCACCGAGACGCGCTTGGCATTCGGCGCCCAGACGGCGAAGCGCACGCCCGGCACGCCGTGGCAGGTCATGGCCGTGGCACCCAGCACATGGCTCAGCCGGTAATGGGTGCCCTGGGCGATCAGGTGCAAGTCGAGCTCGCCCAGCAGCAGGCCGAAGCTGTAGGGATCTTCGGTCTCCTGGATCGCTTCCGGCCAGTGAATCCGGAAGCGGTAGGCGGCGAACCGCTCGACATGCCCGGCGAACAGACCGGCCGGATGGACCGGCTCCAGGAAGGCCAGCCGCTCGCCAGTCTCCCGGGACAGGAGCTCGACCGCGGAAGCGCCCGGCAGGAAGGCGCGCACGATGCCGCCCTCGCCATGCGGATGCGGCCCCAGGATCGCGAACGGGTCGCCGTACCGACCTTCCACCAGCGCCTGCACCGCTGCCGGATCGACGCCGGCCAGAAGGGATTCCTGCGCCGCCATCATGCCACCTCGCCGGTGCCGCTGTCCGTGAGGCGGTCGGCGATGGCGGCCAGCCCGCGCAGCGGGATGCCCAGCCATCTCGGCCGGTTGGCCGCTTCGTACTGCACTTCGTAAGCCGCCTTTTCCAGGAGGAACAGATCGAGCAGCGGGCCGCGCCGCTCCGCCGAGAGGCCGAGCTGGGGAGCTGCCTCGATCGCCTCGACATAGCTGGTGAGGAAGGCCCGCTCCGCGCCCTGGCGGAACTGGTCGACCAGCCGGAGCCGCGCTTCCTGCAGCTGCGGCGTCGCTACCTCCTCGTCCGGTGGCACTGCCGACACCGCCGCATAGTCGAGCGAGCGGAGCAGGCCGGCGACGTCGCGCAACGGACTGGTGATGGCGCGGCGCTCCGCCAGCGGCCGGGCGGGCTCGCCCTCGAAGTCGATGATGTACGCGTCGCCATGCGCCACCAGGACCTGGCCCAGGTGGAAGTCGCCATGGATGCGGGTCATCAGGGCCTCCCTGCCGGTCTCGGCCAGGCGATCGACCGCCGCCAGCAGCGGCTCGCGCATGGTGAGCAGCCGGTCGGCGAGAACGACTAGGTCGGGTTCCAGATCGGCCCGCGCACGCTCGAGGACCGTGAACGCCGTGGCGAGCTGGGCTGAGGCACGGGACCGCCAGCCATCCAGTGCGGCAGTGTCGGCTGGCTCCGGGGCGAAGGACGGGTCGTCGCTGGCTGTCGCCAGCACCGCGTGTAGCTCGCCCAAGCGGCGGCCGACGATGCCCACGAAATTGTCCAGCGTGGTGAACACCTCCTCGTCGTCGCCGTGCCCGTTCGCCTCCATCAGGGCATGCTCGTCGATCGTGCGCTTCAGGTTGTCCAACAGCCAGTGCCAGGCGTCGCCCTGGTTGCGGATGGCACCCTGGACGATCGCCAGCGTGTGCGGCGTGCCGTCCTCACCCACTCGCAGCACCTCGCCCAGCAGGGGCGAGGAGTTAGCATAGCCTGCGGCCGTGAGATGGCGGGTCATCTCGGCCTCGGGATGGATGCCCGGATAGACCCGGCGCACCAGCTTGATCATGGCGAAGTCGCCGATGATCAGCGAGCTGTTGGACTGCTCGGCGGACAGCCAGCGGATCGGCGCGTCCTCGCCCAGCTCGCTGCAGTCGAGGTCGGGTGCGCCCACGAAGTCGATGCGGCCCTCGGGCGTGGCGATCTGGGTGCCGTCGCACAAGGCGCGCAGGAGCCCCTGCGCCCAGCGATCGATCGCGAAGCCGTCGGTGAGGAAGCCCACCCGCCGGCCGCGGCGCACCCGGGCGAGTGCCAGTTGCTGCGGCAGCGGGGTCATCGTCCCGCCGTCCCAGGCGATGCCGAGCGGCAGGAAGTAGCGCTCCGTGCGCTCTCCGAGCGTCGCCTCGATCTCGCCCAGCACCACGTCCTCGGCGAACGGCATGGCGACCGACCAAGCGACCCGGGCGGCGGTCAGCCGCTCGTTCTTGGCGGCGAACCAGCGGCGCAGCGGCAGATAGGTCGGCAGGATATCCTTTGCGATCATGCCCGCGTTGCGCGGCTCCATGATCTCGCCCAGCGAGTGGCGGAGCACGATCGTCTCGAACTCGGGCAGCTGCTCGGGCGGGGTCATCCGCCATTGCGGGCTGTCCGCCTCCGGCATGAGCTGGAAGCCGAAGAAGCCATAGGGCGGCAGGGTCAGCAGATAGGTGAGCTGGCCGATCGGCGGGAAAGCGGTGGGGCCGGTCAGCTCGAGCGGGACGGAGCCAGCGTAAGCCGACAGGTCGAGCTCCACCGCCTGGGGTGCCCGCGACAGGTTGGCGACGCACAGGATAGTGTCGCCGTCCAGCTCGCGCAGATAGGCCAGGACCTTGCGGTTGGCCGGGTAGAGCAGCCGGAAGCTGCCGCGGCCCATCGCGGGATGGCTGCGGCGCAGGGTGAGCGCCCGGCGCATCCAGTTCAGCAGGGAATGCTGGTCGCGGCTCTGCGCCTCGACATTCACCGTCTCATAGCCATACAGCGGGTCCATGATTGGCGGCAGGACCAGCCCGGCGGGGTCGGCGCGGGAGAAGCCGCCGTTGCGGTCGGGCGACCACTGCATGGGCGTGCGCACCCCATCACGATCGCCCAGATAGATGTTGTCGCCCATGCCGATCTCGTCGCCGTAATAGATGACCGGCGTGCCCGGCATCGACAGGAGCAGGGCGTTCATCAGCTCGATGCGCCGGCGGTCGCGCTGCATGAGCGGGGCGAGCCGGCGGCGGATGCCGAGATTGATGCGCGCGCGCTTGTCGGCGGCATAGGTGTTCCAGAGATAGTCCCGCTCCTCGTCGGTCACCATCTCGAGGGTCAGCTCGTCATGGTTGCGCAGGAAGATCGCCCACTGACAGTTGCTCGGGATCTCCGGGGTCTGGCGCAGGATGTCAGTGATCGGGAAGCGGTCTTCCTTGGCGATCGCCATGTACATCCTCGGCATCAGCGGGAAGTGGAACGCCATGTGGCATTCGTCGCCGTCACCAAAATATTGCTGGGTGTCTTCCGGCCACTGGTTGGCCTCGGCCAGCAGCATCCGGTCCGGATACTCCTTGTCCAGGGCAGCGCGGATCTTCTTCAGGACCGCGTGGGTCTCGGGCAGGTTCTCGTTGATCGTTCCTTCCCGCTCAACCAGATAGGGGATCGCGTCCAGGCGCAGCCCGTCGATCCCCATGTCCAGCCAGTAGCGCATCACGCTCAGGACCTCTTCGAGCACTTGCGGGTTGTCGAAGTTCAGGTCCGGCTGGTGTGAATAGAAGCGGTGCCAGAAATAGGCACCTGCCACCGGGTCCCAGGTCCAGTTCGACTTCTCCGTGTCGATGAAGATGATCCTGGTCTCGGGGTACTTCTGGTCAGTGTCCGACCAAACATAGAAGTCGCGCTCAGGCGACCCAGGCGGGGCGCGTCGGGCGCGCTGGAACCAGGGATGCTCGTCGGAGGTGTGGTTGATCACCAGCTCGGTGATCACCCGCAGGCCGCGGGCATGGGCCTCCTGCACGAAGGCCTTGAATTCGTCCAGCGTGCCGTAATCGGGGCTGACGCCGCGGTAGTCGGCGATGTCGTAGCCGTCGTCACGCCTGGGTGACGGGTAGAACGGCAGGAGCCAGATCGTGTTGACGCCCAAGGAAGCGATGTAGTCGAGCTTCTGCATCAGACCCGCGAAGTCGCCGATCCCGTCATTGTTGGAATCGAAGAACGACTTCACGTGGAGCTGGTAGATGATCGCGTCCTTGTACCAGAGCGGGTCGCCGCGCATGCCGGAGGCGATGTCCGAGTTCCCCTCGGGCGGCGGCGCTGCCTCCTGCTCCAGGATGGACGCTTCGTTCTTCTCAAGCATCGTTCTTCAGCCCCTTGCCGCCACGCGCCAGATCGAGAAGGGCATTTCGCCCGGGTCGCAGCGGATCCGCTGGTGCTTGCCGGTCCAGGTGAACGTCTGTCCGCGCATCAGGTCCTCCACCTCCAGCGTGCCGTGGTCGGGCAGCCCGAACTTCCACAACGGCAGCTCGACATCGGCCTCCTGGGCGTGGTGCGGGTCCAGCCCAACCGCGATCAGCAGGACGTTCTCCCGGCCGGGTGTAGCCTTCTCGTAGAACAGGACCTGGTCGTTCCACGCCTGGAGGAAGCTGATGCCCAGATGGCTGTGCAGGGCGGGGTTGGTCCGGCGGATCCGGTTGAGCTGGCGGATCTCGGCGATGATGTTGCCCGGCCGGTCCCAGTCCCAGGCGCGGATCTGGTACTTCTCGCTGTCCGCATATTCCTTCTTCTTGGCATCCGGCCGGCCCTCGCACAGCTCGAAGCCGTTATACATGCCCCACAGCCCGGACAGCGTGGTCGCCAGCGCCGCCCGGATCAGGTAGGCCGAGCGCGGCGCGTTCTGGAGGAAGTCCGGGTTGATGTCCGGCGTGTTCACGAAGAAATGCGGCCGGAAGAAGTCCTTGGGTGCAGTCTGGGTGAGCTCGGTCAGGTATTCGGTCAGCTCCCACTTGGTGTTGCGCCAGGTGAAGTAGGTGTAGGACTGGGAGAAGCCGATCTTGGCCAGCCGGTACATGACCTTGGGCCGGGTGAAGGCCTCAGCCAGGAACACCACGTCCGGATGGTCGCGGCGCACGTCCGCGATCAGCCATTCCCAGAACGGGAAGGGCTTGGTGTGCGGGTTGTCGATCCGGAACAGCTTCACCCCCTGCTCCACCCAGAGCAGGATCACGTCGCGCAGTTCCACCCAGAGCGAGGGCATGGCACCCTTGGCGTAGAAGTCGACGTTGACGATGTCCTCGTATTTCTTGGGTGGGTTCTCCGCGTACTTGATCGTCCCGTCCGGCCGCCAGTCGAACCAGTCCGGATGCTGCTTGAGCCAGGGATGGTCGGGCGAGGCCTGGATCGCGATGTCGAGCGCCACCTCCATGCCATGCTCGGCCGCGGCCGCGACCAGACGCCGGAAGTCCTCGAACGTGCCGAGCTCCGGATGGATCGCGTCGTGCCCGCCTTCCTCCGCACCGATGGCGTACGGGCTGCCCGGATCGTCCGGCCCCGCCGTCAGGCTGTTGTTCTTGCCCTTGCGGTGGGTGCGGCCGATCGGGTGGATCGGCGGCATGTAGAGCACGTCGAAGCCCAGGTCCCGGATCCAGGGCAGGCGGCGGATCACGTCGTCGAACGTGCCGTGCCGGTTCGGGTCGCCGCTCTGCGAGCGCGGGAACAATTCGTACCAGCTCGCGAATTCAGTGCCGGTGCGCTCGGAATCCACCGCGTAGCTACGCGAGCGCACCCTGAACTGCCGGCGGTCCGCCCGGGTCATCACGTCAACCGCCTCGTTGCCCATCAGGATCGCCAGACGGCTGTCATAGTCCGCACGCGCCAGCCGCTCGGCCAGCCCCCGGATCTCACCCGCGATTCCGCCTTCCGCCCCGTCCAGCGCCGCCTCCACCAGGAGCCGGCCTTCCTCCAGCTCCAGGGTCACGTCCAGCCCGGCGGCGTGCTTCTTTTCCAGCTCGTAGCGGAAGATGGCGAACGGATCGCGCCAAGCCTCCACTGCGAACTCGTAGCGGCCGACCCGCTCCAGCGGGAAGCTCGCTGTCCAGCGGTCGTTCACGACCAGCGTCATGCGCACTTCCTGCCATTCCGCTTGGTCGAGCGGCCGCCACAATAGCGCGGCTTGGAGCACGTCGTGCCCGTCGCCGAAGATGTCGGCCTCCACCTCGACGGTCCGGCCGACGATGCGCTTGGCCGGGAAGGCGCCGTCGTCCACCGCGGGCGTGACCTTCTCGATGATCAGGCGCGGCGATGCCACCGCGGCCTGGACGTCCGGCACCTCTACAACGCCGCGGATCATGTCGCTGGCCCGGCCGGTCAGGACCCGCGCCTCACCCGGCTCCAGCAGGATGCTCTCGCCGGGCGACAGCTCCAGGCCCGCCTCGTCCGCGCGGAACGGGAAGAACCTGGCACCGGCATCGGTGGCGATGATGTCGGCATCCGCGGGCGTGGCCCGGGCCAAATCGACATTGGCCAGCAGCAGCCAAGCCCGTCCAGCCTGGCGGGCATCGGCGGCATCGGTGCGCAGGATCGCGGTGAACGGTGCGGTGTCGTCGCGGGTCATCAGCAGCGGGTGGCCGCGCAGGGCGGCCCCTGCCTCGGCCACCAGCCGGTTGGCCGCCTGCACCTCACCCACCAGGTCCAAATTGCCCTGCTCGCGCAGGCCAGGAAGGCCCCGTCCGTCGCCGCCGGCCGGATCCAGCCGCACGCGGCTGCCGAACTCGAAGCCCATCGGCACCAGCAGCCCGTCGCCTAAGGCGGCGGCCAGCCGCAGCGCCCGCACGGCGCGGCGGTGCAGCACGAGGTCGGGCTCCACCTCGTGGGTCACGCGCTTGTCGAACGGCGCTTCCGGGAACCCGATATCATCGCCGATCGCCCGGTGCAGCTCGTGCTCGTCCACCAGCCAACTGTCGCGCAGGTTCCACCAGCACAAGGACGAGAAGGCGCCATCGAATCCGGCGGGCTTCAACACGCTGCGTGCGCCAAAGTTGGTGCCAGGTGTCCAGGCGAGAAAGCGCGTGTCCTGGCCGGCAGCGCGGCCGGCTTCGACCAGCCGGCGCAGGCCCGCCTCGGGCACTCGGTCCCAGTGCAGGCAGCGAAAGCCGCCGATACCGGCCTGGACGAGGCGGGCGAGCCGCTCGGCCAGCATGCCGAGAAAGGGATGCTGCTGCGGATCGTCGTTGAAGAACAGGAGCAGGCCTTCGCGCTCGGCCGGATCGCGGCGCGGGTCGAGCACGTCGGCACCGGCAGCGGCGAGGCCGGAATCGATGGCGAACCGGCTGTCGCGCGCCACCCGGTCCACGACAAGGTCGACCATCAGCCGCAGGCCGCGCTGACGCGCCTCGCTGGCTAGCCTTGCCAGCGCCTCGTCCGCATTGCCGCCGCCCAGCGCCGGGTGGAGCTCGTCCATGTCCTTCGGCAGGAACACGCTCTGGCCGTGGCCGGGCAGGAAAGGCGGTGCGGTCAGTACCGTGTCGAAGCCCAGCTCCGCCGCGTGATCGAGCAGCTCGTTCCAGCGATCGAGCGGCCCGGCCACGAGTGGGTGGACATAATAGATCCGCGGCGTGCCTGTCGCCTGCGCGGATGACGTGACCTGGGCATCGAGAAGAAGATCGTCTGCTGCTGACACGATAGTGTCCTGTCGCTGTTCGGTCCGATCCATCGGTGGCGCCATGATGGCCGGTCGCCACCGAGAAGCGAACGTCCGGCCCTGCGGGTTCCACACCGAGCAACCGTATCCGGACAGATTTGTTCCGGGCAGAGGGGTCAGGCGGTCAATCCGTCGGGCGGCAGCCGGCCGATCTCGACCGCGTGCTGGGCCTCGTGGAGCTGCTGGTAGATCCCGCCAGCCCCCACCAGCTCGGCGTGCCGCCCCTGTTCCGCGATCCCGGCCTCGGTCATCACCACGATCCGGTCGGCGTTGCGGATGGTGGACAGCCGGTGCGCGATCACGAGCGTGGTCCGCCCCAGCGACAATTCGTGCAGGGAGCGCTGGATCGCCTGCTCGGTCGCAGTGTCCAGCGCCGAGGTCGCCTCGTCCAGGATCAGGATCGGCGGGTCCTTCAGGAAGATCCGGGCGATCGCCAGGCGCTGCTTCTGGCCGCCGGACAGCTTCACGCCCCGCTCGCCCACCACCGTGTCCAGCCCGTCCGGCAGTGCGGCAATCAGTCCTTCCAGCCGTGCCCGGCGCACGGCCGTCAGGATCTCCGCCTCGCTCGCGTCCAGCCGGCCATAGGCGATGTTCTCGCGGATGGTGCCGGCGAACAGGAACACGTCCTGCTGCACGATGCCGATCTGCCGGCGCAGCGATTCCAGGGTCAGGTCGCGAATGTCGATGCCGTCGATCGTGATCCGCCCGGCATCGACGTCGTAGAAGCGAGGCACCAGCGAGCAAAGCGTGGTCTTGCCGGCACCCGAGGGCCCCACGAACGCAACGGTCTCGCCGGCCCCGATCGAGAGCGAGATGTCGCGCAGCACTGGCCGCGCCGTCCCGTAGCCGAAGGTGACGTGCTCGAGGCGGATCTCGCCTGCCAGCGACGGTGCCGGCACGGCATCCGGCCGGTCGGCGATGTCGGGCTCCGTGGCCAGCAGCTCCGAATAGCGGCGAAAGCCGGCGATCCCCTTGGGATAGGTCTCGATCACCGCGGTGATCTTGTCGAGCGGGCGGTAGAACACGCCGATCAGCAGGAGGAAGCCGACGAAGCCGCCGACCGACAGCCCGCCGGTCACCACGAAATAGGTCCCTGCCAGCATCACCACGAGCTGGACCAAGCGCATGCCCAGATAGTTGATGGTCATGCTGGCCGACATGATCCTGTAGGCCTCGAGCTTGGTCCGGCGGTAGAGCGCGTTGTCCTTGGCGAACAGCCGGCGCTCGTGCTCCTCGTTGGCAAACGCCTGGACTACCCGCATGCCGCCGATATTCTCCTCGATCCGCGCGTTGAAGGCGCCGACCCGGCCGAACTGGGCGCGCCAGTTGCGGGTCATCCGCCCGCCATAATGGGCGGTCACGAACACGGCGAGCGGGATGATCAGGGCGGTCAGCAAGGCCAAAGGCGGATGGACCCAGACCATCAGCAAAAAGGCGCCGATGAAGGTCATGACCGCGATGAACAGGTCCTCCGGCCCGTGATGGGCGACCTCGCCGATCTCCTCCAGGTCCTTGGTCACCCGCGCCACCAGGTGCCCGGTCTTCTGGTTGTCGTAGAAGCGGAACGACAGCTTCTGCAGATGGTCGAAGGCCCGCCTGCGCATCTCGGTCTCGATGTTGATCCCGAGCACGTGGCCCCAATAGTTCACCACCGCCATCAGCCCGGTGTTGAGCAGGTAGATCAGCAGGAGGCCGGCGGCTGCCAGCAGGATCGGCAGCCATTGCTGGCCGGGCAGCAGCACGTCGACATAGAGCTTCACTGCGATCGGGAAGCCCAGCTCCAGCAGGCCGGACAGCACCGCGCAGCCGAAGTCGAGCATGAACAGCCGCCGGTGCGGACGGTAATAGGCGAAGAATTCTCGGAGCATGGTTCCTCAGGCGCGCGGGATGCCGCCATGGTGGTCCGATATAGCGCACGGAGCCGGCGCGCAGAGCCAGGCCCGGCGATGCTGCCGGCACCCCTGCCCGTCAACCCTGAACTTCGGCGCGGCCTGCCTGGTCGATCAGGTGGCGGGCGGTGAACAGGTCGAGATGGGCGCCGCCCGAGTTCTTGTAGACCGTGATGTCGTCCGGCGAGGTGCGGCCCGGATGCGCACCTTGGCAGAGCTGGAACAGGTCGGCCTCGATCGAATCGAGGCTGATCAGGCCTTGCGCGATCGGCTGGCCCAGATCGCCGCAGCGGTCGCACTCGGCAAAGGTGTCGACGAACAGCCGGCCGCGCCGGATCACGGCGTCGTCGGACTCGCGCATCTCGGGCAGGTAGGCACCGATCAGGTCGACATGGGTGCCAGGACGCAAGAGGTCGCCACGCACCAGCGGCGTGGTCGACATGGTCGCGGTGGCGATGATGTCGGCTTGGCCGGTCGCCAGCTCCAGGTCGGCCGCCACCTCCACCCGGACCGCGCCCAGATCCAGCCCGTCGGCCACGGCGCGGGCCCGCGCGGGCGTGCGGTTCCAGATCAGGACCCGGCGCAGCGACGGCCGCACGCTGGTATGCGCCAGTGCCACATGGGGAGCGAGCCCGCCGGCACCGACGACCAGCAGGGTCTCGGCATCGGCACGGGCCAGGCAGTCGACCCCCAGCGCCGAATCCGCCGCGGTCTTGCGGAAGGTCATGGCCGCACCGTCGGCGGCCAGCAGCGGGGCGCCGGTCCGCCCGTCGAACAGTGCCACCAGCCCCTGCACGGAGGGCTCCGGCACCGGCAAAGCGAGGTTGCCCGGGAACACGCCGACCAGCTTCACCGCGATCAGCTCGCCGGCCGCCCAGGCGGACAGGGCGACGAACCGGTCGGGCCCGCCCCCAGGCTCGGCCATGACCGTGCGGTGGGTATCCGGCATCCCGCCCCGGTGCGCCCGGCGCAGGGCCGCCACCAGCGAGGGATAGTCGAGCAGCCGGTGCACCTGTCCGGCGTCGAAGACCTGCATCGCGCGCTCCCCTGCCCGCTCCTGCACCGGGCTGCCGGCCGGAGCCTACCAGCCCATGCGGCGGTAGAGGTAGCGCTGGAAGGAGCGCATGTCGGCACAGCGCAGATGCCGGGCGGCCGCGACGTCGCCGGTCTCGATCGCCAGGCCCAGCTCGTCCTGCATGTGCAGGGTGAACTGCAGGAACTCCGGATCGTGCGGCTGGTCGACGCTCATGGCCAGCGCCAGGAACGGCGCATAGCGCAGGTGCAGGCGGTGGACGATGTCGATCAGGATGGGTGCCGCCGAGCCGTCCAGGAGCCGCCGGTTCCACTCCATCAGGCCCAGCACGGTCGGATGGAAGTCGATGCCGAACCGGGAGGAGCGCATCATCCTGGTCTTGGCGAACAGGGCGCGCGCCTCCTCGGGCACGTTCCGGGCCGCGAACCGCGCGGCAGCCTCGCCCTCGAGCAGCAGCCGCGTGGACCAGATCTCGTCGACGATCGGCCGCTCGATGGGCGGCACGCGGATGGAGCGCGACTGGGTCACCTCCAGCGCCGAGGCGGCCACCAGCCGGCCGACTGCCTCGCGCACCGGCTGCATGCTGGTCTGGAACGCCGTCGCCAGCTTGCGCAGGCTCACCTTGTCGCCGGGCAGGAGGTGGCCGGAGAGGATGCGCAGTTCCAGGTCGAGATAGACCTGCTGCCCGAGCGTGTTCTCGTCCCCAGGCGCGGCATCGGCCCGGTCGATGGTGGCGGGGGGGTGCCCGGCAGGCTGCAGAAGGGCAGTCATGAACGTCTTCGAGACCTCGTGCATGCTTTCGTCCAGCCAGGCTCGAGCAGGCCGGGCGACAGCATCGCGTCGCCCGGCACCGCCCGCAACCGGCCGGTGCCGGGCAGGACGCTCATGAAACGCGGCCGCAGCGTTTTCCGCCGCGGCCGCCGGAAGGCGGCGTCAGGACGCCTTGGCCAGTTCCGACATCTTCGGCGTCAGATCGTCGATCGCGGCGGCGAAGCGGTCCACCGCGAGGTCGCACTCGGCCTTAGTGATGCAGAGCGGGGGCGAGAAGGACACGACCTCGATGAACGGCAGCGCCCGGACCATCAGCCCGTGCTCCACCGCCTTGGACGCAACCAGGCGATGGACGTTGCTGCCGGCATGGAACGGGGTCCGCTTGGCACGGTCGGCGGTGAACTCCACGCCGATCATCAGGCCGGCACCACGCACCTCGCCCACGTAAGGATGCTCGGCCAACCGGGACTTCAGCCCGTCCAGCAGATAGGCGCCCACGGTGGCGGCATTGCCCACCATGTTCTCGTTCTCGAGGATCGCGATGTTCGCCAGGCCCACCGCAGCACCCACCGGATGGCCGGAATAGGTGAAGCCGTGCATCACCGGCCCGTATTCCGGCGAGGCCTGCTCCAGCACGTTCCAGATCCGCTCGGAGACCACCGAGGCGGAAACCGGGAAGTAGGCGCTGGTGATGCCCTTGGCGAGCGTCACGATGTCGGGCTTGAGCCCGTAGAACCCGGTGCCGAACCACTGGCCGAGGCGACCGAACCCGGTGATCACCTCGTCCGCGATCAGCAGGATGTCGTGCTTGTCCAGGAGCAGCTGGAGCTTGGCGAAATAGCCCTTCGGCGGCATCAGCACGCCGCCCGTGCCCATGATCGGCTCGGCGATGAAGGCGCCGATCGTCTCAGGTCCCTCCCGCTCGATGATCGCCGCGATCTCGGCGATCATCCGGTCGGTGAACGCCTCCTCGCTCTCGCCATCCTCGGCAAAGCGGAAATAGTGCGGGCAGCTCGTATGGATGACGCCGGTGTCCGGCAGGCTCCACGCCTTGTGGTAGGAGGGGATGCCGGTGAGCGTGGCGGCCGCGGCGGTCAGGCCGTGATAGGCGCCCTGCCGGGAGATGATCTTGCGCTTCTCGGGCGTGCCGCGCAGGTTCGCATAGTAGCGGACCAGCTTGTAGTTGGTGTCGTTCGCGTCCGAGCCGGAGGTGCCGAAGAACACCCGCTTGAGGTGCCGGGCATTGGCCTGCTCGTGGAACAGGTTCAGGACCTTGTCCGCCAGACGGATGGTCGCCTCGTTGGAGGCCGAGCCGAACAGGTGCCAGTAGTTGAGGTCGAGGATGGCCTGCTTGGCGGCCTCGGCGATCTCGGGCCGGCCATAGCCGATGTTCACGCACCACAGGCCGCCGGAGCAGTCGACCAGCTCGTTGCCGCTGTGATCACGGAGGCGGGCGCCCTTCGCCCCGTCCATGATCGCCGGCCCCTTGTCCATATGGGCGGCGATGGAGGTCAGCGGATGGAACAGGCTGTTCCGATCCATGTCTTCCAGGCTGTAGTTGGCGCGTTCGTCCAGCGCATCCAGCATCGATTCTTCCACTTTCTAAGGGATAGCGCGCTGGCGCTGCCACATCGCGCTGTGATCACAGTTGTGCCCGGTCTGGGCCTTGTGCGTCAACGCCAGTCCCGCCGCAGCCGCCTTCAGCTGCGGTCGAGCTTGACGAACAGGAACCAGAAGAACACGCCCATGACCGGCAGGGTGACCACCAGGATGATGGTCGCCAGCGAGAAGATGATCGGCACCTGGGACTGCTGCGAGGCGGCCATCGCCCAGTTGTAGATCGGCATGGTCGTCTCGACGCCGCGCAGGAACAAGGAGCGCAGCAGCTCGTTGAACGACAGGAGGAAGCCGAACACGCCGGCACCGAACACGCCCGGCCGCAGGATCGGCATCTCGATGTCCCAGAAGCGCCGCCACGGCGTGGCGCCCAGGTCCTCGGCCGCTTCCAGCAGGCGCAGGTCGAACCGGCTGGCGATCACCAGGACCAGCAGCAGCGCGAACGGCAGCGCCCAGACGAGC
This sequence comes from Geminicoccus flavidas, assembly GCF_009806515.1. Taxonomy (GTDB): domain Bacteria; phylum Pseudomonadota; class Alphaproteobacteria; order Geminicoccales; family Geminicoccaceae; genus Geminicoccus; species Geminicoccus flavidus. The sequence goes on from NZ_WUJP01000675.1 coordinate 13,640, forward strand.
TGAGCCAGGAAGATCGACCAGTAGCCCATCTTCAGCCCGAGCATGGTGCGCAGGAAAATGAACAGGGCGGCGCCCATGGTCAGGCCCGGCACGAACAGGGGCAGAAGCGTCAGGAGCAGGACGCCGCCCGGCCGGCGCATCCGGGTGATCGAGCGGCCGACCATGGTGGCGATCACCATGCAGACGATCGCCACCAGCGTGCTCATCACCAGGCTGACCTGCAGGGGCGGGATCCAGCGGGAATCGGCCGCCAGTGCCGCGTAGTTGGCCGTGGTGAGCGGATAGGGGATGCCGGAGAGGGGGCTTTGCGAGATCGACATGACTGCCAGCCAGACCAGCGGCACGTAGATCATGGCGATCGCGAAGAAGCCCAGCCACTTGGCGGTGGTGGGCCAGCCCTTCCAGCGGCTGACCCGGCGCCAGAACCGGCTGCTGTCGGCCAGCTGGCGCTCGTCGATCAGCGCCAGGGTGGGCAGGTCGGAGGTTCCGATCATCGGCGGATCGCCTGGAACATGGTGGACATGTCGAAGCGCTTTCGGGTGATCAGGATCAGCGCCGCGAGGCAGACGCCGAGCAGCGCCACCACTATGGTCGAGAGGGCTGCGGCGGTCGGGTATTTCAGCTCCTGGAGTGCCGAGTTCACCGAGTTGCCGAGCAGGTTCACGAAGCCGCCGCCCAGCATCTGCGGTTCGACGAATGCCGCCATCAGCGGCACCAGGGTGAACACCACGCCTGCGACCACGCCCGGCAGAGACATGGGCAGGATCACGTAGAGCAGGGTCTGGCCGGGGCTGGCGCCCAGGTCACTGCTCGCCTGGATATAGTCGTCGTCGATCAGCGACATGATCATGAAGATCGGGAACACCATGGTCGGGAAGTAGGACCCGAGCATGCCGAAATGGACGGCGAACTCCGAATAGAGCAGCCAGCTGATCGGCTCGTCCACGATGCCCATCGAGGTCAGCACGGTGTTGACGATGCCGTTGGTGCCCAGGATCGAGCGCCAGACGATGATCCGGGACGAGGTGTCCAGGAAGAAGGGGATGGTCAGGAGCGTGATGATGATGGCCTTGGCCGGCTTGGACTTGCAGCCCTTGGCCAGCCAGAGCGCGAACGGGAAGGCCAGGAGCAGCTCGATCAGCGTCATGGTGATCGCGATGCGCAGGGTGCGCACCGCCACGATCCAGCGACCCGAATCGATCACCGATTCCCAGGTGCCCAAGGTCGGCACGTACACGACCCGGTAGGACTTCACCTGGAGAAAGCTGAACAGGACGATGACCAGCAGCGGCAGGATGACCACCAGCGACCAGGTGATCAGGAAGGCCGGCACGGCGACGCCCGAGGGCGTCAGCCGGTCCAGCATCCGTCGGCTCCAGGCTCGTCTCGTCGGGATCGCGGCTGCCGCCATCCGTCATGCTCCCGTGATGTCAGCGACAGGCTGGCCGGCCCGGCGGCACCGGGCCGGCGCTCGGTTCAGGCGTTGAGGAAACGCTGCCACTCTTCTTCCATGACGTCCGCATTGGACGGCGTGGTCTTGCCCCAGAACGGCTTCTCGAACTTCCTCTCGACCTTCTCAGCCGTGTATCTCAGGAGGTCGACGTCCTCCTGCGGCCAGCCATGCTCGATGGCATACTCCACGCCCAGGTCCATGTTCGGCCCGGCATAGCCGCGCTCCTTGGCCTGATAGGCGCGGTACTCGCCGCCCAGGAAGTAGTTCAGGACCTTGTAGATGTTGTCGACATTGTCCCGGTCCATGGCCGCGGTCGCCACGTAGGCGCCGTGGCCCCACTTGTAGTAACCCTCGACGGTGAAGGCGTAGACCACCGTGCCCGGGCCAAGTGCCAGGTTCGCGTCGCGGGTCGCCGGCTCCCAACAGTTGATCATGTCGATCTCCTTGTTGGAGAGCAGCTGGACCTGCTCCTCGAACGCAGTGAAGATCGTGCGGAAATGGCCGGCCTGCTTGCGCTCGACCAGATAGTCGGCGACGGCGCGGGCCTCCTCCTGGGTGAGGTCAGCCGGGTCCTCGATCTCCGCCCGGCCGTGATGCTTGAGGAAGTTGGCGGTCTCGCTCATGGACTGCAGCCAGGAACGGTCGATCGCGACCCGGCCTTTGACCTGCTCGCCCTCGAAGAAGGTGGTCCAGGGGATCTCGTCCTGGCCGTTCGGGTTGGCGCCAATCACTTCCGGGAAGTAGCCGAACGCGTCGCCATTGCCGATCACCGGCACGCCCCACTGGGTATCGTCGGCCCGGATCAGGTCAGAGCGCTTCCAGGTGTCGGGCGTGCGCGCCCACAAGGTCAACTCGGGATGGTCCTCGACGATCGGGGCGTAGTAGCCTTCGGGGCCCAGCACGTCCTCGGTGCCGCCGTCGAAGATGAAGAAGTCGTGGGTGTCGCCCAGATCGTTCGACATCACGTCGCGCATGAACACGCCGATGTCGGCATTGGTCGGCGTGTAGTCCATGGTGACGCCGTTGGACTTGGTCATGATCGACCAGTCCTTCAGCTGGGCGGTCGTGACGCCGTAGCCCTTGACCGGGGCGCCGGCGGCCCAGGCCTGCTGGCTCATGCCGGGGAGCGCTGCCGGAAGCGTGGCGGCGGCCGCGGTCAGCGCGGAAAGGGAGAGCGCACTCTCCACGAAGTTGCGGCGTGACAGGCGCGGATCGAACTTCCCTTGCGTCATCGGCGTTTCCTTCCCCTCTAGTTGCTGAAGGCCCTGCTCGATCGGTGGAGGGCTCGGTTATCCGGCAGGGTGACCCGTGCCCATCAGGCGCTCATCACCATGCAATCCGCCTTCTTCCACCAGACGAAGCCCTGCTCCGCGGTGGACGAGGAGGAATCCCACAAGCGCACCTTGATCGGCCCCACCTCGGTGAGCACGGTCCGGTCCAGGTACTTGCCCTTGTAGATCGCGCTGTCGAGGCGCCCGGGCAGCACGTTCAGACCCGGGCCCTGCGGCGGCCGGTCGGCGATGTGCAGGCGCTCGGCGCGCATGCCGACCACGACCTTGTCGCCCACTGCAGGCCTGGTACGGCCCGACCAGGCGCCGGCCATCCGCTGCCCGTCGACCTCGACCAGGGCATCGTCGCCGTCCAGGCCGACCAGCGTCGCCTCCATCAGGTTCTCCACGCCCATGAAGCCGGCCACGAACCGGCTGACCGGGCGGTCGAAGATCTCGTGCGGCGTGCCGGCCTGCTCGATCCTGCCCTTGCGCATGAGGATGATGCGATCGCTCATCGTCAGCGCTTCTTCCTGGCTGTGGGTGATGTAGACGAAGGTCATGCCGAGCGACTTGTGGATCTCCATGAGCTCGACCTGCATGTCGACCCGCAGCTTCTCGTCCAGCGCACCCAAGGGCTCGTCGAGCAGGAGGATCGCCGGCCGGGGCACCAATGCCCGAGCCAGCGCCACGCGCTGGCGCTCGCCGCCGGAGAGCTGGTGGATGCGCCGGTCGTACTTGTCGGCCAGCCGCACCAGCTTCAGCGCGTCCTGCGCCCGCTGGCGGCGCTCGTCCGGCGGCACGCCGCGCACCCGCAGGCCGTACTCGACATTGGCGCCCACCGTCATATGCGGGAACAAAGCGTAGTTCTGGAACACCGTAGTGCAGTTGCGCGAGAACGCCGGTACCTCGCTGACATCCACCCCGTTCAGGCGCAAAGCACCGATCTTGTAGGGCTTCTCCAGGCCGGAGATCAGGCGGAGCAGCGTGGTCTTGCCCGAACCGCTCTCGCCCAGGATGGTCAGGAACTCGCCCGGCGCCGCGGTGACCGTCACATTGTCCAGCGCCACGACGTCGCCATAGGCATGCACCGCATCGATGACCTCCAGCATCGGCTGGACATTCCCTTGCCTGGCTGGACCCTCCCTGTCCGGCACGGCGCCCGCAGCCTGGCCTGCGGCCGGCGCCCGCTCCATGGTCGGGGTTGCAAGGGCTGACTGGCCATTCGGCATGCGGCACCTTTCAGCAGAGACCCGGACGCCCGAGAGCGTTCCTCCATACTCCGTGATCACAGCATGCAACCGCTGTGCCAGAGCATTCTTGTTTGACCTTCGTGCGGGGCAGTCGCCCGCGCCTCCCTGTCCGAAAAGCTATGCTGTGATCACATCTCAGGCAATCGCCTATTTGATCGGCGTCATGCGGCGCGCGAGGTGATGGCGACTGCCACGCCCAGGAGGCGGGCCGCGGTGGAGGAAGCGTTCTGCACCACCGCGCGCGCCACCGGCAGGGCGTCCACCAGAACCGCTTCCGGCCGCAGGCCGCGGGCATCGACATCATAGCACTGGCCGGCCGCATCTGGTTCGGCGAGCTGCCAGGCCACCGTCCGCCCGTCCGCGCCGGCATTGCCGGCGATCTGGCCAAGCGGCGCTGCCAGGGCCGTGGCGAAGATCCGCGCCGCCATCCGCTCCAGCGGGTCGTCCGCGCAGACCTCCAGGCAGCGCTGGCCGGCCCGCAGATAGGCAACGCTGCCGCCCAGGAGCACGCCGCCTGAGCAGGCGGCCTGCACCGCCGCAGAGGCGGCCTTGGCCTGGCGCTGCCGTACCGCGATGTCGCTCTCGGTGATCCCGCCGATCCGCAGCGTGGCGATGCCGGCCTCCAGCCTAGCGAGGCGGCGCTGATGCTGCTCGCGGTCGAAGGCCAGGTGCCGTTCCCGCGCGATCGCCTGGCGGATCTCGTTGGCGCGGATCCGGACCATCGTGGGATCGCCCTTGCCGCCGGTAATCGTGGTGCCGTTACGGGTGATCCGGATCCTCTCGGCCTGGCCGGCCATGTGCGGCCGCAGCTTCTCCAGCCGGGTACCCATCTGCTCGCCGATCACCATGCCCCCGGTGGCGATCGCCAGATCCTCCAGCATGAGCTGCCGCCAGATGCCGGTCCCGGGCGCCTTGATTGCCGCGACCTTGAAACCGGCGTGCTGGCGGTTGACCACCAGCGTGCTGAGCGCATTGCCGCCCACACTGTCGGCGACCAGCACCAGCCCGCGGTCGGCCTTGGCGATCATCTCCAGCACCGGCAGGATCGGCCCGAGCTCGTTTAGCGCGCCCAGA
>NZ_WUJP01000676.1 GCF_009806515.1 Geminicoccus flavidas
TGAAAGATGATCAGCGGGTTCGCGATCTCGACGCTCTGCGTTTCCTGGTCGTCGACGAAATGGGCGGAGATCCAGCCCTGGTCGAAATGCAGGCCGGGCGCCACGTCGAGCTCGTCCCGGCTGCCGCGCCCCTCCTCCACCTGGACGACCCCGTCCGCGCCGGCCGCCAGATGCGCCTCGACCACCCTGCGCGCGAGGGGCAGGTCGCCGCCGGCCGCCTGGGCCGCGACCTGCTCGAGCTGCGCCTGGTCGGGATCGGCGACCGCGTTTGCTTCCAGGGAGGCGATCACGCGGCTAGCCTGGCAATCGAACGCGTCCTGCAGCTCGGCTGCGGCAAAGCCCGCCTGGACCGCCCGCCGGCCCTCGCGGAGCAGGGCCCGAGCCAGCACCACGGCGCTGCTGGTGCCGTCGCCCACCTGATCGAGCGTGCGCCAGGCGAGTTCGCGCATCGCCCGCAGGCCCATCTCTTCGGCCGGGTCGGCCCGCTCCAGCTGCTGCAGCACGGCATAGCCGTCGCGCAGCAGCAAGGGTGTCGCGAACGGTCGCTCGATCAGCACCGCGCGCCCGGCCGGGCCCAGTGTGGTCGCCACCAGATCGGCGGCGAGATCCACGCCCCGTCCGAGCGCCTGCTCGGTCTGCCACTCCCCCAGCACGACCTTCGCGACCATCACGTCCCCCTGCCGACCTTCTGCCCGGCCGATCCCCGAGCACGGGCCATGCCAATTGATCGTGCCCTGCCGTGGCACAGCGCTTGCATCGTGATCACAGCGGCACTTGCCTCTGTGATCACACGGTGGCTACCTTTTCTGAAAAGGTCGGGAGGGGAAAGCAGGGATGCGCTTGGCTTGCGATACGGGCGGTACTTTCACCGACCTGGTTGTCGAGGACGGCGACGAGATCCGGCTGTTCAAGGCATCCACCACCCCTGACGATCCGGTGCGCGGCGTGCTCGATGCGCTGGCGCTCGCTGCCGCGCATTACGGCATGGACCGCAAGGACTTCCTGGCCCGCGGCCAGATGTTCATCCACGGCACCACCCGCGCGATCAACGCGATCCTGACCGGCAACACCGCCAAGACCGCGTTCCTCACCACCGAGGGCCATCGCGACGTGCTGGTGATCCGGGAAGGCGGGCGGATCGAGCCGTTCAACTTCACCGTCCCCTACCCTGAGCCCTATGTGCCGCGGCGCCTGACCTTCGAGGTGCCGGAGCGCATCAATGCCGCAGGCAAGGTCGTCCAGGCGCTGGACGAGGCTGCCGTCCTCGGGATCATCGAGAAGCTGAAGGAGCAGCAGGTCGAGGCGGTCGGCGTCTGCCTGCTCTGGTCGGTGATGAACGCCCAGCACGAGCGCCGGATCGGTGAGCTCCTGGCCGAGCACCTGCCGAACGTCTCCGTGACCCTCTCCCACGTCCTGAACCCGACCCTGCGCGAGTATCGCCGCGCGTCGGCGACCGTGATCGACGCCTCGCTCAAGCCGCTCATGTTCAAGTACCTGAACGGGCTGACCAACCGGCTGCGCGAGGCGGGCTTTGCCGGGCGCACCCTGATGGTCACGTCCGGCGGCGGCATCATGGATGCCGAGGCGGTGGCACGGGCACCGATTCACTCGATCAATTCCGGTCCGGCCATGGCGCCGGTGGCCGGCCGCTATTATGCCGAGCGCGACTTCGGCAATGCCGTGGCGATCGTGGCCGACACCGGCGGCACCAGCTATGACGTGAGCCTGGTGCGCGACGGGCGGATCCCGTGGACCCGGGAGACCTGGCTCGGCCAGCGCTTCCGCGGCCACATGACCGGCTTCCCGTCGGTGGACGTGAAGAGCATCGGTGCCGGCGGCGGCTCGATCGCCTGGGTCGATTCCGGCGGGCTGCTCCAAGTCGGCCCCAAGAGTGCCGGCT
>NZ_WUJP01000677.1 GCF_009806515.1 Geminicoccus flavidas
CCACGCCAGGCCCGGTCGCCTATGGCAAGGGCGGCACCGAGCCCACCGTCACCGACTGCTCGATCATCCTGGGCTATATCGACCCCGACTTCTTCCTGGGCGGGACGATGGCGCTGGACCGCGCTGCGGCCGTGGCAGCGCTCAAGGAGAAGGTCGCGGACCGGCTGGGCCTCTCGGTCGAGGAGACCGCGGCGGCGGTCCTGGCACTCGCCACCGAGAAGATGGTCGGGGCCATCGACGAGATCACCGTCAACCAGGGCATCGACCCGTCCACGGCGATCCTGATCGGCGGCGGCGGTGCTGCCGGCCTGAACGCGGTGGCGGTGGGCAAGCGCCTGGGCTGCGCGGGCGTGCTCATTCCGGAGGCAGGTGCCGTCCTCAGCGCCGCCGGTGCCTTGATGTCGGAACTGTCGTCCGACTATGCGCAGATGCTGTTCACGGTGAGCGACCGCTTCCAGTTCGACGGCGTGAACGAGGTGCTGGCGAACCTGGCGAGCCGTTGCCAGGCCTTTGCCGCGGGGCCCGGCGAGGGTGCGCTCGAGGTCGTCACCGAGTTCTCGGTGGAAGCGCGCTATCCGCACCAGATCTGGGAGATCGAAGTACCGCTCGGCAAGGGCCGGATCGAGGGCCAAGCGGAGTTGGACGCGCTCAAGCAGGCCTTCCACGCCACGCACAAGGACATCTTCGAGATTTCCGATCCCCATTCGGAGGTCGAGTTCGTCACCTGGCGGGCCAAGGTGCGCTGCCGGCTGCGCGAGGGCGGCAGCGGCCGCCTGCCCACCCCTGAAGGCAGCGGGCCGATGATGGCCAGGCGCCAGATCTATTTCGCCGCCACCGGCTGGGCGGATGCGCCGGTGGTGCGGTTCGAGGCAATGGCGGCGAATGAGCCGGTGACGGGGCCGGCGGTCATCGAATCCTCGTTCACCACCGTGGTGGTCGATCCGGACACAACCGCGGTACGCACCGAAGGTGGCGGTCTGCGGGTCACGTTCTGAGCGGGAGGACGACCATGACCGCTTCCGCTGCCCAGAAGGCCCGCGATGGCGTGCGCACCGCGATCCTCTCCAGCCGTATGGAGAGCATCGCGCGCAAGATGCAGAACACGCTGTTCCGCACCGCGCGCTCCGGCATCCTGAACACCGCGCACGACTTCTCCTGCGTGATCCTGACCGCCGACTGCCGCTTCCTGGCGGCCGCCGAGAGCCTGCCGATCCATACGCTGATCGGCCCGGACCTGATGTGCCAGGCGGTCAAGAGGCACCATCCGGCGCTGAAAAGGGGTGACTGCTTCCTCCACAACAGCCCGTACGAGGGCAATTCCCACGCCGCCGACCACTGCCTGATCGTGCCGGTGGTCGACGACGACGGGATCCTGCGCTTCTTCGTGCTGGCCAAGGCGCATCAGGCGGACTGCGGCAACTCCCGGCCATCCACCTATCTCGGCGACGTGGTCGACGTGTACCAGGAAGGTGCGCTGATCTTCTCGGCGACCAAGATCCAGTCGGACTACCAGAACAACGACGACATCATCCGGATGTGCAAGGCGCGCATCCGCGTGCCCGAGCAGTGGTGGGGCGACTACCTGGCCTCGCTCGGCTCGGTACGGATCGGCGAGCGCGAGCTGCTGGCGCTTGGCCGCGAGGTCGGCTGGGATGTGCTGGAGAACTATGCCGAGGCATGGTTCGACTATTCCGAGAAGAAGATGGTCGACGCGATCGGCCGGCTGAAGAGCGGGCGCCGGGAGATCCAGGCGGCGCACGACCCGTTCCCCGGTGTGCCGGATGGCATTCCGGTCAAGGTCGATGTCGCGATCGATGCCGAGGCCGGGAAGATCACGGTCGACCTGCGCGACAACCCGGACTGCCAGCCCTGCGGCCTGAACCTGACCGAGGGCACCTCGGTCAGCGCCGCCATGGTCGGGATCTATAACGGCATCATCGACCACGGCGTGCCAGCCAATGCCGGCAGCTTCCGCCGGATCGAGGTGCTGGTACGGGAGAATTGCTGCGTGGGCATCCCGCGTCATCCCTTCTCCTGCTCGGTCGCCACCACCAATCTCGCCGACCGAGTCTCCAACCCGGTGCAGCGCGCCATCGCCGAGATCTCGGCCGGCCATGGCATGGCGGAGACCGGGCCGATCATGGCGCCAGGCATGGGCGTGATCTCCGGCAAGGACCCGCGCAACCACGACGAGCCGTTCGTGAACCAGGTCCATATCGGTGTCACCGGCGGGGCCGGCACGGCGGTCACCGACGGCTTTTTGTCGATCATCCATGCCGGCAATGCCGGCATGTGCCGGATCGACTGCATCGAGGTGGACGAACTGCACCATCCGATCTTCATCAAGGCCCGCTATCTCGTCCCGGACACGGAGGGGGCCGGCACGTTTCGCGGGGCACCCTCGGCCTATACCGAGCTCGGGCCGATCGAGAACTGCACCATGCAGGTGCTCTACACCGCGGACGGCACCATCAACGTCGCCGAGGGCACCCGTGGCGGCGGCAAGGGCGGCCCCGTGCGGGCGATGAAGCGCGAGCTGGACGGCAGCCTGACGAACCTGCCGCCCTGCTACGGGGTGACGCTGAAGCCCGGCGAGCTCGTGGTGTCTTACTCGGCCGGCGGTGGCGGCTATGGCTCACCGCTGGAGCGCGATCCGGCGCGGGTCCTGCACGACCTGATGGAAGGCTGGATCAGCGAAGAGCGGGCCAGGTCGGTCTATGGCCTGGTCACCACCGGCAGCCTGGCCGACGGCACGCTCGCGGTCGACGAGGCGGCCACGCGCAGCTTGCGTGTGTCGCTGCGCCAGGCCCAGTGAGACGGAGGGAGGAAGGCCGATGGCCGTGACCAACGTCGACAAGCGGGCCGGCTGGGCGCGCGAGGGCGTGCGGATGGCGATCATCTCCAACCGCATGGAGAGCATCGCCCGCAAGATGCAGAACACCCTGTTCCGCACCGCGCGGTCCGGCGTGCTCAACACCGCGCACGACTTTTCCTGCGTGGTACTCACCGCAGATTGCGAGCTTTTAGCGAGCGCCGAAAGCCTGCCGATCCACACGCTGATCGGGCCGGACATCATGTGCCGGACCGTGAAGAACTATTACCCGGAGCTGAAGGCCGGCGACTGCTTCCTCCATAACAGCCCCTACGAGGGCGATTCCCATGCCGCCGACCACTGCCTGATCGTGCCGGTGGTCGACGAGGGCGGCACGCTGCGCTTCTTCGTGCTCGCCAAGGCGCACCAGGCCGACTGCGGCAACTCCCGGCCCACCACCTATATGGGCCACGCCAAGGACGTGTACGAGGAAGGCGCGCTGATCTTCTCAGCGGCCAAGATCCAGTCGAACTACCAGGACAACCAGGACCTGATCCGCATGTGCCGGGCGCGCATCCGCGTGCCGGAGCAGTGGTGGGGCGACTATCTGGCGACGCTGGGTGCGGTGCGGATCGGCGAACGTGAGCTTCTCCAACTGGGCCAGGAGGTCGGCTGGGAGACGCTCGAGCAGTACGCCGCCGGCTGG
>NZ_WUJP01000678.1 GCF_009806515.1 Geminicoccus flavidas
TTCGACTATTCCGAAGCGAAGATGGTCGAGGCGATCCGCCGCCTGCCGTCCGGCAAGGTGACGGTGCATTCGGCGCACGACCCCTTCCCCGGCGTGCCGGACGGTATCCCGGTCAAGGTCGACATGACGATTGATGCCGAAAACGCGAGGATCACCGTCGACCTCACCGACAATATCGACTGCCAGCCCTGCGGCCTGAACCTGTCGGAAGGCTGTGCCCGCACCGCTGCCATGGTCGGGATCTATAACGGCATCCTGGACCATACGGTCCCGGCCAATGCCGGCAGCTTCCGCCGGGTGGACGTGCTGCTCCGGGAGAACTGCGTGGTGGGCATCCCGCGCCACCCGCATAGCTGCTCGGTCGCGACCACCAACCTCGCCGACCGGGTGGCAAATCCGGTGCAGCGCGCGATCGCGGAGATCGCACCGGGCTTCGGCATGGCGGATACCGGGCCGATCATGCCGCCGGCCATGGGCGTGATCTCGGGCAAGGACCCGCGCCACGGCGATGCCCCCTTCGTCAACCAGATCTTCCTAGGGACGACCGGTGGGGCGGGCACTCCCGTCACCGATGGCTTCCTGTCGATCATCCATGTCGGCAATGCCGGGCTTTGCCGGCAGGACAGCATCGAGGTCGACGAGCTGCACCACCCGGTGTTCGTCAAGCAGCGCTACCTCATGGCCGATACCGAAGGGGCCGGGGAGTTTCGGGGCGCGCCTTCGGCCTATGCCGAGTTCGGCCCGATCGAGGGCTGCACCATGGAGGTGCTCTATACCGCGGACGGCACGGTCAACCCGGCCGAGGGTGCGCGTGGCGGCGGGCCGGGTGCACTGTCGCAGGCCTTCAAGCGCGAGCTGGACGGCACGCTCACCGCACTGCCGGCCTGCCATGGCGTGAAGCTGGAGCCCGGCGAGTATGTGGTGTCGCGCTCGTCGGGCGGCGGCGGCTACGGCTCGCCGCTGAAGCGCGATCCGGCGCGGGTCCTGCACGACGTCCTGGAGGGTTGGGTCTCGCGCGAGCGGGCCAGGGACGTGTATGGCATCGTACTGGTCGATGCGGGCACCGGGCTGGCGGTGGACGAGGCGGCGACGGCCAGGCTGCGGGCCAGCCTTGCCAATTGAACGAACGCAACAGGGAGCTTCAGCGAGATGAGCGAGACGCCGACGGAAACCGACTGGTCGGCAGGTGCCGCCTATGTCGACGGCCAGGTGATGCCGATCAAGGCGGCCAGGATCCCCATCACCGACTGGGGCTACCGGCGCTCCGACGTCACCTATGACGTGGTCGGGGTCTATTTCGGCGCCTTCTTCCGCCTGGACGACCATGTCCGGCGCTTCCGCCGCTCGATGGACAAGCTCCGGATGAAGCCGGAGGAGAGCGACGAGGACATCAAGCGCATCCTGACCGACTTGGTCCGCCGCACCGGCCTGCGCGAGGCCTATGTCGCCATGGACTGCGTGCGCGGCAAACCCGCGCCGCACCTGCCCTACCACCCGGCCTTTGGCCGCGCCTATCTCGTCTGCTTCGCGATCCCCTGGGTCTGGCTGTTCTCCAAGGAGCAACAGGCCCGCGGCGTCCACGCGATGATCGCCAAGACCCCGCGCATCCCACCGGAGTCGGTCGATCCCACCGTCAAGAACTTCCACTGGGGCGACCTGACCCGGGCCCTGTTCGAGGCGCATGATGCCGGCTTCGAGACGGCCTTGCTGCTGGACCAGGAAGGCAACCTCACCGAGGGTCCCGGCTACAACGCCTTCGCCATCATCAACGGCACCGTGGTCAGCCCGCCGCGTGGGGCGCTGGAAGGCATCACCCGGCTGTCGGTAAAGGAATTGTGCGAGGAGCTGGGCATCCCGTTCGAGACGCGGCCGATCCCGCGCGCCGAGCTGGAAGAGGCCGACGAGATCCTGCTCTCGACCACGGCCGGCGGAGTCATGCCGGTGAGCCGGCTGGGCTCGCGCATCCTCGGCAACGATCGGCCGGGCCCGATCTCGGCGAAGCTGCGTGAAACCTTCTGGGAAAAGCGCCGACAGGGCTGGCACGCCACGCCGGTCGACTACGACGCGCCGACCACCTGAGCTGCACCAAGAAAGTAATCCTGAGATGAGCCACGCTCTCGGAATCGATGTCGGTGGCACGTTCACCGACTTCGTCGCCTACGATCGCGTCAACAAGAAGGTCGAGGTCTGGAAGGAGCTGTCCACGCCGACCGATCCGGTGGTCGGCATCATCGGCGGCCTCGGCCGCTACAAGAGCAACGATGCCGCCGCGGTCGAGCATATCCGGCTGGGCACCACGGTCGCGACCAACGCGATCCTGGAGCGCAAGGGTGCGGTCGTCGCCTATGTGACGACCAAGGGCTTCAAGGACGTCATCTTCGTCCAGCGCGGCAACCGCAAATATCACTACGATGCGAGCTGGGTGAAGCCGAACCCGCTCGCCAAGCGCCGCCACTGCTTCGAGCTGGACGAGCGGATCGACGCCTATGGCAACGTGTTGAAGCCCTTGGACGAGGCCGAGGTGCGAGCACTAGGTGAGCAGATCAAGGCCAACCCGGAGATTCAGGCGGTCGCGGTCTGCACCCTGTTCTCCTACCTGAACCCGGTGCACGAGCAACGCATCAAGGAGATCCTGACCGAGGTCCTGCCCGACCTGCCGATCTCGATCTCCTACGAGGTCCTGCCGAAGTGGAAGGAGTACGAGCGCGCCTCCACCGTGCTGGCTGACGCCTATCTCAAGCCGGTGGTCAGCCGGCAGATGGGCTCGATGCGCAAGCGGCTGGACGAGGCGGGCTTCCAGGCGCCGACCGTGGTCATCAAGTCCAATGGCGGCGAGATGACTCTGGATGCCGCGGCCGAGGCGCCGGTGAACCTGGTGGTCTCCGGGCCCACCGGCGGCGTGATCGCCAGCCGGCACGTGGCGAAGCTCACTGGCATCGACCATCTGGTGACGCTCGACATGGGCGGCACGTCGACCGACGTGTCGGTGATCCTGGACGGCCAGGAGCGCTTCACGACCGCGTTCGAGATCGAATGGGGCGTGCCGATCCAGATCCCGATCATCGACATCCGCACGATCGGCGCGGGCGGTGGCTCGATCGCCTGGATCGACAAGGGCGGGATGCTTCGGGTCGGGCCGCAGTCGGCCGGCGCCAATCCGGGCCCGGCCTGCTACGGCAAGGGCGACCTGCCGACCGTCACCGATGCCAACGTGCTGCTGGGCCGGATCGACCCGGACAACTTCCTGGGCGGCCGGATGCGGCTGGACGTCGAGCGTGCGCGCAAGGCGGTCGCGAGCGTCGCCGAGGCGCTGGGCCAGGACGTCGACGAGACGGCACTCGCGATCGTACGCATCGCCAACAACAACATGGTGGGGGCACTGCGCTCCGTCTTGATCGAGGGCGGCCTCGACCCGCGCGACTTCACGCTCTCCACCTTCGGTGGTGCGGGGCCGCTGCATGTCGGGGAGCTGATGGTGGAAATGGGCATCCCCAAGGGGATCGTGCCGAACCACCCCGGCCAGTTCTCGGCCTATGGCTTCATCCTGACCCAGGCCCGCGTGGATCGGCAGCGCACCGCGCAGCTTACCAGCAACCGGTTCGACAAGGCCAGGGCGGCCGCGATCATGCAGTCCCTGGTCGACGAGGCGAAGGCCCAGCTCACCGACCAGGGCTTTTCCGACGAGATCAAGCTCACCCGTGCGCTCGAGATGCGCTATCTCGGCCAGAACTACGAGCTGGAGCTGACCGTCGACGAGAGCACGCTGTCGCCCGAGGCCGACATCGAGCAGCTCTGGGAGGCCTTCCACGCGGCGCACAAGGCGCGCTTCGGCTTCAACACCAAGGGCGACATCATCGAGATCGTCAATTTCGCGGTGACCGCCATCTCCGACTCGGCCGTGCCGGAGATCCCGAAGCTGGAGAGGGCCACGAGCGCACCGGAGCCCATGGGCAGGCGCAGCGTCGGCTATGCCCAGGGCCGCTTCGAGGTCGATGTCCATGACCGCGACCGGCTCCTGGCCGGCCATGTGCTGGAGGGCCCGGTGATCGTCGAGGAGGCTGCCTCGGTCACGGTGGTCTGCCCCGGCCAGCGCCTCACGGTCGACGACTACGGCCATCTCCTCATCGACACGATCCAGGCCTGAGGGAGAACACTTCCGATGCGCATGTCCGAAAACGGCTTCTACGTCGAGAAGTACAACAAGTGCGCCTGCTGCGGCCTGCTCGTCTATGGCGAGGGGGTGCGCACCGGGCCCGGGCCCAAGGGTCTGTTCTGCTCGCCCTGGTGCGTCGAGTGGACCGAGCGGCGGGCCAAGGGCGAGGACGATCCGGTCATGCCGATCGTCCAGCCCAAGCTGCCCTTCGAGGCGGCCTATCCCTCCAAGCACGAGCGGCTGGCCCCGCTCGACATGGTCACCATGAACATCATGGATTCGACCATGGTGTCGATCTGCCGGGAGATGGGCATCCTGCTGATGAAGACGTCGTACTCGACGATCTTCAACGAGGGCCTGGACTTCACCTGCGCGCTCGCGGACGCCAAGGGCGACATGATCGCGTGCGCCGAGTTCTGCCCGACCATGATCGGCGGCATGCCGCTGCTCATCAAGACCTGCGCCCAGGAGATCCCGTTCGACACGCTGTCGGAGGGTGACATCCTCCTGCACAACGACCCGTACCGGGGCGGCCTGCACTGCCCCGAGCACACCTTCTTCAAGCCGTTCTTCGTGGATGGCGAGCTGTTGGGCTTCGCGGTCTGCATCGGCCATATCGCCGAGATCGGCGGCATGGTGCCGGGTGCGTTCTGCGGCGAGGCCACCGAGATCTTCCACGAGGGCATGCGCGTGCCGCCGGTGAAGATCATGAAGGCCGGCAAGGACGTTGAGGAAGTCTGGAAGCTGATCCTCGCTAACACCCGCACGCCCCGCCAAAGCTATGGCGACCTGCGCGCCATGATCGGTGCGGTGGACCTGGGCGTCGACCGGATCACCCAGATCGTCCGCAAGTACGGCAAGGACGTCTTCAAGCAGACCTGCGAAGACCTGATGGACTATGCCGAGCGGCGGATGCGGGCGGAGATCGCCGCGTTCGCGGACGGGGTCTATTCCTTCGAGGATGTGATCGAGAACGACGGCATCACCAACACGCCGTATACGATCGCGGTCGACCTGCACCTGCACGGCGACGAGATCGTGGCGGATTTCGGGCGCAGCTCGAAGCAGGCCAGAGGCCCGATCAACGCGACGCTCGGCGTGACCACGGGTGCCACCTATAACGGCATCCTGCACGTCACCGACGCCTCAATCCCGAAGAACTCGGGCTGCTTCCGCCCGATCCGGGTGCTCTCGCCGCCGGGCCATGTCACCAATGTCGACTACCCGGGCCCCTTGGTCGCCGGCAATACCGAGACCCACCCGCGTCTCGCCGACATCGTGATCGGCGCCATGGCGGGCTGCACGCCGGACCGCGCCATGGCCTCGGAATCGGGGACCAGCACGAACTTCGTGTTCGGCGGCGACCATCCCGACCATGACGAATACTTCGCCTGCTACGACATCATGTCGGGCGGCTGGGGTGGCCGGAAGGGTCATGACGGCAACAACACCGTCAACGCCATCAACGGCAACTGCCGCTTCAACCCGACCGAGGTGTTCGAGACCCGCTTCCCGCTGCGGGTCGAGAACTGCGAGCTGGTCCAGGATTCCGGTGGGGCCGGGCAGTGGCGCGGCGGCCTGGGCTACAAGCGCACGCTCTATGTGACCACGGTGCCGATCACCGGCTCGCAGTGCTCGGATCGCCACGAGACCGGGCCCTTCCCGCTGTTCGGCGGCGAACGGGGGGCGGCCGGCGGTACCAAGGTCATGAAGGCCGGGACCGATCGCTGGACCACGGTGCGCGAGACCAACAACAAGGTGTCGAGCAGCAAATACGCCAACGTGGTGTTCGAGCCGGGCGACCGCATCCTGCTGATTACCGCGGGTGGCGGCGGCTATGGCGACCCGAAGCAGCGCGATCCCGAGCTGATCCGGGAGGACGTGGCCGAGGGCTATATCAGCCAGGAGCAGGCGCGCAGCGCCTACGGGTTCACCGGGTAACCCGGCTCGGGTTCGTTCCGCAGAGCCGTTTGGCGGCGGGGCAGGCGGTCGGCAGCAAGAGCCGCCGCCTGCTGCCGGCCGGCGGCCATGCCCGGGAACGCCTTCTGCGACGGCCCGTTGTCCCTGAATGTCGGTGCTGAAGCAGGAGGTCGCCCGGATGCCCAACCATGACCTGATCGTCATCGGGGGCTCCGCAGGCAGCTTCCCGGTGCTGCAGCGGATCTTCCGGGATCTTCCCGCCGATCTTCCCGCTGCGGTCCTGGTCTGCACCCACCGGCCCAAGGACGCAGCCGACCATCGCTCCGAGCTGTTCAGCGCCGGCGTCTCCCTGCGGGTGAACAGCCCGGTGGATGGCCAGCCGCTGGAGCAGGGCCACATCTACTTGGCTCCCTCCGACCGTCACCTTCTCGTCGTGGATCACACCATCCGGCTGGGCCGCGGGCCGCGCGAGAACATGAGCCGCCCGGCGATCGACCCCCTGTTCCGCTCGGCGGCCCTGTCCTTCGGCTCCCGGGCAGTCGGCGTGGTGCTGAGCGGGATGATGAACGACGGTGCTTCCGGCCTTCACGCCATCAGCGAAACGGGCGGGATCACGGTGGTCCAGCATCCGCTGGATGCGGAGGTTGCCGACATGCCGACCGCGGCCATGGCCACCGTCGCGGTCGACCATGTCGTGCCATCGGACCAGCTCGGCTTCTTGCTCGGCGAGCTGGCCAGACTGCCCGCAGGCCCGCCCAAGCCGACGGAGCTGGACCTGGAGCTGGAGGTCAAGATCGCGCTGGGCAACCGCATGGGCCCGGACAAGTTGAGCAAGGTAGCCGACCCCTCGATGTTCAGCTGCCCTCATTGTCACGGTGTCCTGTCACACATGAAGGACAACGGCCCGTTGCGGTTTCGCTGTCAGATCGGGCATGGATTCACCGCCGAGAATCTGCTCGTAGCCCAGGAGGATGAGGTTCACGAGGCGCTGGCCGTGGCCATGCGGGTCATGGAGGAACGGCTGGGCATCGTGGAGCGCATGGCCGAAGATGCCCGTGCCCAGGGCCGGGACGCGTTGGCCAAGGTCTATGACGCTCGCGCCGCGGAATACCGGCGCTACGCGCAAACGCTTCGGCAGGCCGTGAGCACCAGCATGGACACGATACGGCATCCATGAAAGGGCGACTTCCAGCCTACCACGCTGGCGCGATCGGTTTCGCCGACCGGCCCGCCGTAATAGAACCCGCGACGAGCAGTTCTAGCTTCAGTCTTCAGCCTGCACGGACCGCGCGGAGCGCTTGATGCAAGACCAGGTCGACCCGCCGATCGTCGGCATCGGCGCATCCGCAGGCGGCGTCACTGCTTTGCAGCTGCTGTTCGACTCGCTGCCCGATAATACGGGCGCAGCCTTCGTCGTCATCGTCCATCTCGACCCCGACTTTCGCAGCCAGTTGGCCAGCATCCTGGCATCGCGCACCCGCATGAGCGTGGAACAGGTCGAGGACACCGTCTACCTGGAACCGAACAAGGTCTATGTGATCGCTCCGGACCGGCGGCTGCGGATCGCCGATCACATGGTCTCTGCCCTGCCGTTCGACGAACCGAGGGGGCAGCGGGCGCCGATCGACATGTTCTTCCGCTCGCTGGCGGAGCAGCACAATGACGGTTTCGCCATCATCCTGACCGGTGCCGGCGGCGATGGCGCCATCGGGGTCAAGACGGTCAAGGAAGCCGGCGGCATCGTCATGGTGCAGGATCCGAACGAGGCGGAATATTCTTCCATGCCGCGCAGCGCGATCGCGACCCAGGTCGCGGACTTCGTGCTGCCGGTCCAGGAAATCGCACGGCAGCTGGTCGAGATCCTGCACAAGCGCGAAAAGATCTCCGCGAATGGCGTGCCTGAAGGAGACGAGGAAAGTCTTCGGCGGATCCTGGCTCATGTCCGGGTCCGGACTGGCCATGACTTCTCCCAGTACAAGCGCGCCACCGTTACGCGGCGCATCGCCCGGCGCATGCAGGTTGCCAGGAAGGAGTCGCTCCGCGACTACTATAACTACCTTCGCGAGAACGCCGAGGAAGCCCAGGCGCTGTTCTCGGATTTCCTGATCTCGGTGACGACGTTCTTCCGCGACCCGAAGGCGTTCAGGTCGCTTGCGGAGCATGTAATCCCGCGCTTGTTCGAGAACAAGGAGGTTGGCTCGTTCATCCGGGTCTGGGTTCCGGGATGTGCTACCGGGGAGGAGGCCTACACGATCGGCATGCTGCTGCTCGAAGAAGCCAGCCGGCGCGACCTGCGGCCCGAGATCCAGGTGTTCGGCTCCGATCTGGATGCCGGCGCGCTCGCCATTGCTCGCGAGGGCCGCTTTCCGGCGGCGATCGAGGCCGATCTGGGCGAGGATCGGTTGCGGCGCTTCTTTCTCAAGGAGGGCGACCACTACCGGGTTCGCCGCGAGCTGCGCGACATCATCCTGTTCGCGACGCACAGCATGCTGAAGGATCCACCCTTCTCGCGGCTGGACCTGATCTCGTGCCGCAACTTGCTGATATACCTCGATCGCGACCTGCAGCAGCTCGTCTGCAACACCTTCCACTATGCCCTCAACCCAGGGGGCTTCCTGTTCCTCGGCTCCTCGGAGAGCGCGGATCAACCGGTAGGGCTGTTCCGCCCGGTCGATCGGGATGCGCGGATCTACCGGTCGGTGGCAGCGCCCGGAGACAAGCGGCCCGCACTGCCCATCCTTCTGGGTACCAGCCATCATTCCCACGATCGAGGCCCGCTCCCGCCCCGCGTCCATGGTTCGGGCGGCAGCACGAGCGACGCAGCACTTCATCGGCAGATGCTCGAGCGGATCGCACCGCCCAGCATGCTGATCGACGAGGCGCACCGCGTCATTCATCTCTCGGACAATGCCGGGCGCTACCTGCAGCCGTCCGGGGGACCGCTGAGCATCGACGCGGTCGACTTGGTTCGCCAGGAGCTGCGCTTCGACCTGCGCTCGGCCCTCCACCGTGCCTTCGAACGGGGTGAAGCCACCCTCACCACGCCGATCCCGGTCCGATTCAACGGCGCCGCCCATCGGGTGTATCTCCACGTCAAGCCAGTGGTCCGGGAGGGGGGCATCAGCAATACCATCGTGATGTTCATCGAAGGCGAGGCGGTGGATGAAGCCACGCGTCTTGCGTACAGCGGGCGGGCCGATGGCGGTGCCAGCGACGAAGTGATCCGACAGCTCCAGGAGGAACTGCAGGCGGCGCAGAATCGGCTGCGCGCGACCCGCGAGGAATCCGAGGCGACCAACGAGGAGCTGCGGGCCGCCAACGAGGAGCTGCGGGCCGCCAACGAGGAGCTGCAGTCGATCAACGAGGAGTTCCGCTCCACCTCGGAGGAGCTGGAAACCAGCAAGGAGGAGCTCCAGTCGATCAACGAGGAGCTGCAGACGGTCAACAACGAGCTGAAGCTGAAGCTCGAAAGCGTGTCGCGG
>NZ_WUJP01000679.1 GCF_009806515.1 Geminicoccus flavidas
GCGCACAGCGACCTGCAGAACTTGATGGCCGCGACCGATGTCGGCACGCTGTTCCTCGATACCTCCTTGCGCATCAAGCGCTTCACGCCGCGGCTGAACGAGCTGTTCAATATCACCTTGAACGACGAAGGCCGGCCGATCACCGACTTCACCCATCAGCTCGACTATGACGGGCTGGCCGACCAGGCGCTCCTGGTGCTCAAGGACCTGACGCCGGTCGAGGAAGAGGTGCCGAGTCGGGCCGGCGGCTGGTATCTCGTGCGGATGCGGCCATACCGCACCATCGACGACAAGATCGACGGGATCGTCGCCACCTTCGTCGATATCACCGAGCGCCGCCGGGCTGAGGAAGCCTTGCGCCAGAGCGAGGAGCGGCTGCGCCAGGAGAGCCGGCTGGTCAACCTGTCCCGCTCGCCGATCTTCGTCTGGGATTTCGACGACGGCATCCTGCAATGGAACCGCGGCAGCGAGGAACTCTACGGCTACAGCCGCGCCGAGGCGATCGGGCAGCGGATGGAACGGCTGCTCCAGGTCACGGTACCCGGAGGATCGTTCGAGGAACTGCGCCAGTCACTGGTGACCAAGGGCATGTGGAGCGGCGAGGTCCTGCACACCACCAAGGACGGGCGCACCCTCACCGTGGAAAGCCAGATCGAGCTGGTCCCGCTCGAGGGGCGACGGCTGGTCCTGGAAAGCACCCGCGACATCACCGATCGGCAGCGCTGGATGCAGCGGCAGAATCTGCTGCTGGACGAGCTCACCCACCGGGTCAAGAACACGCTGACCGTCGTGCAGTCGATGGCGCGCCAGACCTTGCGGACCTGCCCGGACCCCAAGGAGTTCGCCGCGCGGTTCGAAGGCCGGATCGCCGCCCTGGCGGCCGCCCACAAGCTGCTGGTCGAGTCGCACTGGCAGGGGGCCAGCCTCGCGGCACTGATCGAAGGCCAGCTTCAGGCCTATGTCGACGATGATTCAGGAAGGCTCACCATCACCGGCGAGCCGGTCGTCTTGCCGGCCGATCTGGCGACGCCATTCGGCCTGGTCCTGCACGAGCTGGCAACCAATGCCGAAAAATATGGCGCCCTGTCCAATGATGATGGGCGCGTGGCACTCGACTGGCGACTGACGGGGAACAATCGACAGCACTTGACCGTTGTCTGGCAGGAAAGCAACGGGCCGCCAGTGCATCCTCGGGAGCGGAGTGGCTTTGGCAGCGTGCTGATCCAGAAGGGGATTCCCGGCGCCAAGGTGCGCCATGAGTTCCTGCCGGACGGCGTGACGTGCACGATCGAGCTGGACATCCCGGAGGTCGAGCCGCGCGATGAGGAGGACTGGCCAGACCAAAGGCTTGGAAGGAGCCAAGGTCTTCATCGCGGACGATGAGGTCCTGATCGCCTTCGATCTCGAGGCGACCTTCCAGAGTTTCGGGGCCCAGGTGGTCGGGCCATGGTTCACCTTGCCCGAAGCCATGGCGAGCGCCGAGCGCGACCGCATCGATGTCGCGGTGCTCGACTTTCGCCTGGGCACGGAAACCACCGAGCCCGTCGCACATCTCCTGATGGAACGGCAGATCCCGTTCCTGTTCTATAGCGGGCAACGGCTGCCCGAACTGCTGAGCTGCCACGGCCACGTGCTGGTCGAGAAGCCGGCGATGAATGAGCGCCTCGTCGAGGCCGTCGCACGGCTCATGAACCGGCCCTGACCGGCACGACGCCCCCACGGCCGGCACCCGTGGGGGCGTCCCTTCTCACCGAAGGGGCAGGCTCAGTCGGTCTTCAGCCGGTAGAGCACCTCCTGCGGCACCGGCTCGGCGATCCGCCACTGGTCGATTACCTTGCCCTGGCCGCCGCCGACCTCGGCGATCAGCTCCAGCGGCCGGTCCTGGATGTGCAGCATCGGCGTGAAGGTCCTGGGGCCGAGCAGGGTCGGCTCGTCCTTGAAGGTGTTCATCACGTCGACCACCGGCTGCGCGTCGGTGGTGCCGGCCTTCTCGACCGCCTTGGCCCACAGCTCCATGAAGGCCCAGATCGGGAAGGCATACTGCGTGGCAGGGCGGGCACCCCAGCGCTTCTCGAAGCGCTCGGCCAGCTCGTTCACCTCGGGCCGTGGGTCGTCGCCATAGGCCGAGGCCTGGATCGGGACATAGAAGTCCTTCAGGCCAGGCACGGCGTCCTGCCAGTACAGCCCGTCCATCGACTGCGAGCCGAACACGGGTATGTCGATGCCGGCCGCCCGGATCTGCCGCAGCGCGCCAGGCGCACCCGGCATGGAGGAGCAGAGCACTAGCACGTCGACCGGCTTCTCGGCTGCCACCGAGCGGAAGCGGGTGATCTGCGAGGCGATTGAGGCATCGCTGCCCTTGAACACGTCGCGGCCGACGATCTCGCCGCCGACATTCGGGAACCGCCAGTCGAAGCCGGCACAGGCCGACTTGTTGTACTCGAGCGTCTCGTCGAGCAGGACATAGGCGGTCTTGTAGCCCTTCTTCTCCATGCCCCATTCGGCCAGCGTCGCACCTTCGACCTGGGCGGCGTTCGACGAGGTGAAGGACAAGGGCCCGACCCCCATCACGCCCGCCTTGGGATCCCCTGCGCACAGGAACACGGAGATGACGCCGGCCTGCTGCGCCTGCAGAGCGGCCGGCGCACCATAGTCGTAGTCGCAGGTGGCGAAGACCACCACGGCACCCTCGCGCAGGACACGCTGGCCGGCCTTGGCACCCTCGACCCGGTCGGACTTGGTGTCGGCCGAGACCTCCTTGAGCTGCCTGCCGAGCAGGCCGCCCTTGGCGTTCTGCTCCTCCATCCAGAGCAGCGCCATCTTCTTCGAATCGCTGTCATAGGCGTTCATGGCGCCCGAATCAGCGACCGCGAAGCCCAGTACGATCTCGTCGGCGGCCTGCGACGGGAGTGCGCCCATCGTCAGTGCTGCGCCCAGCGCCAGCCCTCCCAATAACTTCGATGCGACCATTCGTTTACGTCCCCCTGTAGCTGCTGTGCGGCCGACCTGCGCGGCAGGCGGGCATTCGCCAGTGCTACGAGCAAGCCACGTACCAAGGCGGCTGGCAACGGCCGATGCGCATCCGTGCTGAGGACTTGCATGGTTCTTGCTGCATCTGCGTGGACAAAATTCCAGCTCCGCTCCCAGAATGCATCCATCAGGGAGCTTCATTTGTGATCACACGCGATGCGAGGTGGCGTCGAAATGACCAGAAGACCGACCATGACCGCCACCGGGGTCGAGCAGTCGCAGGCGGCCAGCCTCGCGGCGCAGGGTGTTTCCGTCCGCTTCGGCGGGCTCACCGCGATCGGTGACGTGACGCTGGGCCTGGAGCGGGAGAAGATCCTGGGTCTGATCGGCCCGAATGGGGCCGGCAAGACCACGCTGGTCAACTGCCTGACCGGCTTCCAGCGGCCCACCGAGGGCAGCATCCTCTTGGGTGGACAGGACACGGCCGGCTGGAGTGCCGAGCGGTTCCGGCACCAGGGCGTGGCCCGAACCTTCCAGGCCGGGCGACTGTTCAAGGACCTCACCGTGGTCGAGAATGTCGAGGTGACCGGCACCGGCATGGGGTTGGGGCGGCGCCAGGCCCATCACCTGGCCATGGAGCTGCTGGCCTGGCTGGGCATGGCCGACAAGGCCGACATCGTGGCGGGCACCCTGCCCTATACCGACGAGCGCCGGGTCGGCATCGCCCGCGCTTTGTTCCTGGGTCCGGCCTTCCTGCTGCTCGACGAGCCCGCGGCCGGCATGGCGGACGCCGAGTGCGACGAGCTTTCCCAGATCGTGCTGGACATCCCGAAGACCTTCACCTGCGGGGTCCTGCTCATCGAGCACAACATGCGCATGGTCATGGGCACCTGCGACTTCATCCATGTCCTGGACAGCGGCCGGACCATCGCCGAGGGCACGCCGGCCGAGATCCAGCGCAACAAGAAGGTGCTCGCCGCCTATCTGGGCGGCGAGGGCGAGAAGCAGCTGGAAATGGCGGAGGGCCATCACTGATGCTGGAGGTCGAGGATCTGGCGGTCAGCTATGGCGGCACCACCGCACTGGCCGGGGTCGCCATCTCGGTGAAGGAGCGCGAGGCGGTCTGCGTGGTCGGGCCGAACGGTGCGGGCAAGTCGACCCTGCTGGCGGCGATCGCCGGAGGCGTGCCGCCCAAGCGCGGGCGGATCCGCTTCGACGGCAAGGAGCTGGTGGGCATGCGCGCGGAGAACATCGCGCGGCTCGGCATCTCGCTGGTGCCGGAAGGCCGCCACGTGTTCGGCACGCTGACCGTCGAGGAGAACCTGTTCATCGGCACCTATGCCACGAGCGACCGGCGCTATGCGCAGAGCGACGCCGAGCAGCTGCTGGGCTATTTCCCGCGGCTGAAGGAGCGCTGGCGCCAGCCGGCCGGGCGGCTGTCCGGCGGCGAGCAGCAGATGCTGGTGATCGCCCGGGCGCTCATGACCCGGCCGCGCCTGGTCATGGTGGACGAGCCGTCGCTGGGCCTGGCGCCCAAGATCGTCGACACGATCTATGCGACGCTGCTGGCGCTGCGTGCCGAGCGCGGCCTGACCCTGCTGGTCAACGAGCAGAGTTCCGACCGGATGCTGAAGTTCAGCGAGCGGATCTACGTGCTGCGCAACGGCCGCATCCTCCTGCACGGCAACACCGCCGACCTGCAGGACGGCGAGGCCATCACCCGCGCCTATTTCGGCTTCGACGAGCACCACGCCCCTGCCACGAGCGAGGCCGCGGCATGATCAACTTCGCGCAGACCTTCATCGACGCCTTATCGCTCGGCAGCCTCTATGCGCTGGCAGCACTGGGCATCGGCCTCCTGTTCGGCATCCTGCGGCTGATCAACTTCGCCTATGGCGACCTGATCACCCTTGGCGCCTATGCGCTGATCATTCCTTCCACCGAGGCGGTCGCCACCCTGTTCATTGGCGGCTGGCCCTGGTTCATGGTGATCATCGCAGTGGCCGTGATCGTGGTGGCGGCAGCGCTGCTCTCGGACCTGCTGGTGTTCCGCCATATCCGGCGCGCCGACCCGGCGACGCTGATGATCGCGTCCTTCGCGGTTAGCTTCGTGATCCAGAACCTGATCCTGATGTTCTACGGCTCGCGGCCCAAGAGCGTCGATCTCTGGTCGAACCTGAACTACCAGATCGCCATGGGCGGCCTGCGCATCCCGCTCCTGCAGATCGTCACCATCCTGGCCACGCTCGTCCTGATGGGCGGGCTGACGCTGCTGCTCAAGCGCACCGCGCTCGGCATCCAGATGCGTGCGGCCGCCGAGGACTTCCGGATGGCCCGCTATCTGGGCGTGCGCGGCAACCTGGTGATCGGCCTGGCCTTCGCGATCTCCGGCGTGCTGGCGGCGGTAGCCTCGCTCCTGCTTCTGTCGCAGACCGGCACGCTCAGCCAGACGCTGGGCGTGCCGCTCATGCTGTTCGCCTTCATCGCCACGGTGGTGGGTGGCATGGGCAGCCTGATCGGGGCCGCGACGGGCGGCTTCGCCGTCGCCTTCGCCTCGGTGTTCCTGCAGGCCTACCTGCCGGACGATCTCCGACCGTTCCGGGATTCCTTCGTGTTCGGCATCGTCATCCTGATGCTGCTGCTCCGGCCGTCTGGCCTGGTTCCCACCAAAGCCCTCGTGGAGCGCGTATGACCGACACCGCCCAACGCCGCTTCCTCCGTGCGGCCCTGCCGGTGCTCGCCCTCCTCCTGGGCGTCACGGCGATCACGGCGCTGGTGGCGCTGCTTGGCAACGACGAGATGGCGCTGACGGTCACCGAAGCCCTGGTCCGCCTGATCGTGGTGGTCGGGCTGTCGGTGTTCATCGGCAATTCCGGCGTGGTCTCGTTCGGCCATATCGGCTTCATGTGCATCGCCGCCTATGCCGCCGCCTGGGCCACCTGCAACCCGATGTGGAAGCAGCTCATGCTGACTGGCCTGCCGGTCTTCCTGCAGCAGGCGCAGTATCCGTTCTGGGTGGCGGTGGCCGGCGGTGCGGTGCTGGCGGCGGCCGTGGCGCTGGTGTTCGGCGCGGTGATCCTGCGCCTGTCTGGCATCGCCGCCTCGATCGCGACCTTCGCCTTCCTGGCGATCGTCAACAATGTCTATTCCAACTGGGACTCGGTGACCGCAGGGGTGAGCTCGATCATCGGTATCCCGACCGTGGTCGGGCCTTGGACCGCGCTCGCCTTCGCGCTGGGTGCCATCGTGCTGGCCTTCTGGTTCAAGGGCTCGCGCTTCGGCCTGATGCTGCGCGCTACCCGCGACGACCCGGTGGCGTCCCGCGCCTCGGGCGTCAGCATCGTGCGGGTGCGGCTGGCCGCCTTCGTCCTTTCCGCCTTCATTGTGGGCATCGGCGGCACGCTCTACGTGCAGTTCCTGGGCGTGGCGACGGTGGACATGTTCTACCTGCAGCTCACCTTCATCACGCTAGCCATGCTCATCATCGGCGGGATGGGCAGCGTCACCGGCGCCATTGTAGGCGTGTTCGCGGTCACCGTGTTCGTCGAGTTCTTCCGCTTCCTGGAATCCGGCGTGCCGATGGGCGATTTGGTCCTGGCCCTGCCCGAGGGCTCGCAGGAAATAGCACTCGGCATCGGCATGGCGCTGATCCTGATCTTCCGGCCCAAGGGGCTCACCGGCTCACGCGAACTGAAGCTGCCAGGCCTGGGTTCCAGCCGCAGGGCAATGGCCCCTGCCCTGACCACGACCGAGGCCGCCGCCAGAAGCTGAGAACAGCGAAATGAAGTTCAATCACATGGCCCAGCGCGTGGCGCCGCAGCACTTCGACACGGTGGTCGCGATGTTCCAGGCGGAGCTGGGCTTCGTCGAGCTGCGCCGGACCGAGCGGTCGGTGTGGATGCGCCAGCCCGGCACCAATGTCGACCTGCAGCTCAACCACAGCACCGAGGCGGGACGCGATGCCGACAAGCGCCTGTCGCAGGTCTCGTTCCTGAGCGACACGCCGCGGGCCGAGCTGGAAAGGCTGGCGGGGTGGCTGTGCGCACGCGGGGTCGCGGCGGAGGTCGGCAGCTATTCGACGCGCGAGTTCTACCTGGATGCGCCCGAGGCCTTCGTCGACTTCGTGGTCGAGGCAATGCTGCCGGAGCTGGCCGATTACGGGGTAGAGGTGGCGTAAGGCGTGCCGGGGCTCGCCCCGGCTGCCAAGCATGTCCGGTCAGGCACCACCGAATATTGCCAGAAATGTTTCATGATTTCCGGCAGCAACCCTGCTGATGAGACAAGCACTCGGCCGCACCTTGGCAAGCGATGCCTGGTTGACCAGGCACAGGACTTGCCGTAGAATTTCAGTCCGAATTTGCACGAACGGCAATTTCTGCCTGCCTTCAGCACGCATTCTCACGAACTGCAGCATCACGATTTGCCTCGTCCCCGATCTCTTGAAGATTTTCGTCGGGAATGAACGTCGTCTCTTGCGGTAACGGAGGTGTGCAATGCGGAAGATCGGCATTTTCCTGCTGCCACTCTGTGTAGCAGGCTACCTCGCCACGCCAGCCGAGGCGTTCAACGGCTGCTCCCTCTACGAGCATACGAACTGGGCCGGATCGGAATTCCGGATCGGCAGGAACTACCGGACCCCCTATGTGGGGGATGCCTTCAACGACAAGGCGAGCTCTGTCAGCGTGCCCAACGGCTGCAGGCTCTCCGTCTGGGAGCACTCCAACTGGGGCGGCGAGGTCCGGCACTTTTCTGCCGGTGACTATCACTATGTCGGGAACCTGTGGAACGACCAGATCTCGTCGGTGAGATGCCGGTGCGGGAATAGCCAGGTCCAGACGATCAACACTTCGAGCTCGAGCCTGTCCAGGTAGCGGGGGATCAGCCGGGGCGTTGCCGTCCGCTCGCCCCGGCCCCTTCATCCGCTACAGCCCTGCGACTGCCGTCATCACCCTCTGCCGGTCGGCGCTATCCAGCGGCAGGATCGGGCGGGGCGGATTGGCGCGGGCCAGGCCCAGCTCGTTGGCGATCGCGTGGACGACGCGGTAGCTGCTGAGTTCGCGGAACAGGGCCCAGAGCGGCTGGAAGCGTTCGTTGAGGCGGGCGACTCCTGCCGCATCGCCAGCC
Source organism: Geminicoccus flavidas (assembly GCF_009806515.1). Classification (GTDB taxonomy): domain Bacteria; phylum Pseudomonadota; class Alphaproteobacteria; order Geminicoccales; family Geminicoccaceae; genus Geminicoccus; species Geminicoccus flavidus. The sequence goes on from NZ_WUJP01000679.1 coordinate 8,095, forward strand.
TGGGCGCTACGCATCAGCTTCAGCGTCGGTGCCGGCAGCAGGCCGCCGATCACGCTGTACCAAGCGACCCCGCCGGCCAGCACGGCATCCGCGGCCAGCCAGTCGCCGCTATAGCCGATCGCGAACTGGGCGGGGACCATCGCCTGCAGCGCCCGATGCCGCTCATGTGCCTCGCCGGCGGGCGGTGCCGGGTTCTTCACGGCCCGGATGTTGGGCACGCCGGGCAGGCGCTGCAGCAGCGCATGGCTGAAGTTGAAGTGGGTCGTGGCGGGGTTGTTGTAGATGCACAAGGGCAGCCCGGTCGCCCCCGCCACCGCCGCGAAGTGCTGGAAGACCTCCTCCTCGATGAGCGGGATGTAGGAGACCGGGGCCAGGAGCAGCCCGTCGGCGCCAGCCTGCTCGGCATCGCGCGCCAGTGCTGCGGCCTCGTCGGTACGCAGCGCGCCGATGCCCACGATGAGCGGCGTGCGCTTCTGCACGGCGTCGGCCGCGGCCTCGATTGCCCGCAGCCGCTCGCTGCGCTGGAGATAGACGTAGGAGCCTGTACTGCCGAGCAGACCGATCGAATCCACCCCGGCCGCCACGAGGCGGTCCAGCAGCACGGCCAGGTCATCGACGAGCACCCGGCCATCTTGGTCCATGGGCGTGATCGGGAAGGCCGAGAGGCCGTGAAACAATGCGGGCATGCTTGCCTCCCTTCTGGCGTCGCGAGCAAACGCCGAAGGGCGCTGGCGGGCAAGGCCCCTTGGCCGGTCCGGCCCGGGGTTCACCTGGGCACGGCCGGCTCATGCGGGATCAGGAAGACGTCAGATGCCCTGGCCGCCGGAAACTTCGATCCGCTGGGCATTGATCCAGCGATTGTCCTCGGACAGCAGGCTCGCGATCATCCGGCCGATGTCATCGGGCAGGCCGACCCGCCCGAGTGCAGTCATCCCGGCGAAGCTCTGGTTCAGGTCCGGCGTGTCGCGCACCGCACCGCCCAGGAAGTCGGTCTCGATCGCACCGGGCGCCACCGTGTTGACCGCGATGCCGCGCCCGCCCAGTTCCTTGGCGAGATAGCGGGTGAGCACCTCAACCGCGCCCTTGACCGCCGCATAGGCGGCAAAGCCCGGATAAGCCATCCGGGTAAGTCCCGAGGACAGGTTCACGATCCGGCCGCCGTCCGCGATCAGCGGCAGCAAGGCCTCCGTGAGGAAATAGACGCCCTTGAAATGGACGTTGACCAGCGCGTCGAACTGCGCCTCGCTGGTCTGACCGATGGTGGCCATGTCACCATGACCGGCATTGTTCACCAGATGATCGAACCTGTCGCGCCGCCAGCCCTCACGTAAGGCGGTGCGCAGGCGTTCGGTGAAGGCGGCGAAGCTGGAAACGTCGCCGACATCGAGCTGGAGGGCAGCCGCCTGGCGGCCGGCTGCCTGGATCTCCGCGACGACGGCCTCCGCCTCCGCACGCCGGCTCTGGTAGGTGAGAATGACGTCGCCGCCGCTTCGGGCGATGGCGAGCGCGGTGCTGCGGCCAAGGCCGCGGCTGGCGCCGGTAACGAGGGTGATCCCGGTCATGGTCCGATCCATTGGAGGTGACGCCCTCGATATCGGCCGATCAGGTGCGCGATTGTTGCCGGAAGCTGGGGTTTTCTTGCCTGATCCTCCAAACAGGATCGTGCATGTTGGCGATTCGGCTATAAGCGACGCATGACCGATACGCTGCTCGATAGGGTTCGCCGCTTCGCGGAAGTCCATGCCGACCCGGACGGCGTTGCTCAAACCCCCATCCCCGGCGTCACGGCGATCAGGGCAACGGCACGGAGCGAGCTGCAGTACGCGATCTCCCGGCCGCTCGCCTGCCTCGTGCTGCAGGGCACCAAGCACGTCACGATGGGCAACCAAGCCTTCACCTTCGGTGCTGGGGACTCGCTGCTGATCACGGCGGATGTGCCGACCGTCAGCCAAGTCACGCGCGCGAGCTTGGTCAGCCCTTATCTGTCACTGGTTCTGGACCTGGACCTCGCGACGGTCGCCGAGCTGGCGATGGAAATGAAGGCGGCACCGGCTCCGGGCGGCGGGCCAGTACGGGTCGAACCCACTGATGCTGAGGTGGCCGATGCGGCGCTGCGGCTGATGCGCCTGCTCGACCGCCCGGCCGCGGTGCCGGTGCTACAGGCACAGTTGCGGCGCGAGCTGCATTACTGGCTGCTGGCCGGGCGGCATGGACCCACGATCCGGCGCCTGGGCTTTCCAGACAGTCAGGTGCAGCGGGTGGCGCGGGCGGTGGCGGTCCTGCGGGCGGAATTCGCCCGGCCGATCCCGATGGACCGGCTGGCCGCCGCTGCCGGAATGAGCCCGTCCTCGTTCTACGCCCATTTCCGGGCGGTCACGTCGCTTTCGCCGCTGCAATTCCAGAAGCAGTTGCGCCTGATCGAGGCGCGGCGGCTGATGCTGGCACACGGAAGGAATGTGAGCAGCGCCGCCTTTGCGGTGGGGTATGAGAGCGTGCCGCAGTTCACCCGCGAGTACCGCCGCATGTTCGGCCTGCCGCCGGTCCGCGAGACCAGGGCCGCCCGGATGAGCGCCCAGGCCACGCGGATGGAGGCGGCGGCCGCCGGATGAGAAGACCCGCAGGCCCGGGATCGGCTTAGGCCTGCGGCATTGGCCGGAGCGGCGCGCTCAGGTCGACCAGTGCGCGGCGGAGCGCTTCTTGAACATCTCGCGGAACTCGTTGGTGGAATTGACCATGAGCTCCCCGGTGGCCCAGTCCAGGATCACGCCGTAGCGGCGGATCAGGTCGAGCTGGTCGATCTCGCCTTTGCGGTAGCGCTCGGCCACCGCCTCGGCGGGCTCCTCCAGCCAGCCCTTGCGCTGAGCACGAATCTCGGCGCGCAGCTTCTGGGTGGCGGGCAGGTCGACCTCGTACTCGGCGCGATCCTTATCCACCGTGCGGATCACCACGCCATAGTCCTTGGCCGCCCGCTCGATCGAGACATAGTCGTCGGCCACGTCCTCCACGACCAGGGCCGGGTCGCGCAGCAGCGGGTCGCCGAAGCCGCCGCCGCCCGATGTCGGCCGGGTGAACAGGTCGCCCTTCTGGATCGGCACGTCGGAGAAGATCGTGCCGAGCCATTCCTCGGGATTGTCCCGGCCGCCGCGATGCAGGGCCAGGCCGTGCGGATAGCCGGGCAGGCCGCCATTGATCCCCCAGACGATCGCGCGCTCGCGGTCGCAGATATAGGAGATCACCACGTTGTCGGCCTCGCCGATCGTGCTGGTCTTGCGCAGGCCCACGCCGCCCCGCCACTGGCCCGGGCCGGCGGAATCGGTGAGCATCTCCATCTCGTGGCACAGGATCGGGCTGGTGCGCTCCTGGCCCTCGACGGGCTGGGCCATGAGCCCGGTGCCGAAACAGGCGGTGGTGACGTTGGAGCCGTCCTTGCCGTTGCGCCCGCCCCAGCCGCCCGGCAGCCAGTCGTAGAACATGAAGATGTTCTTGGCGTCGTGGCGCCGGTCGCGCCCACCCGTCAGCAGGTATTCCAGGTTGAAGGCGCAGGCGATGGCGCGCTCGGGCATGATCTTGGACCAGATCTCGTAGATCGAGTTCATGATCTTCTCGAACGGCATCAAGAAGCCCGTGACCGCTACCGGCCACTTGGCGTTCACGATGGTGTCCTCGGGGGCTATCACCTTGATCGGTCGATAGAAGCCCGAGTTCAGCGGCAGGTCGGGGAAGAAGGTCTTCATGCCCGCGACCACGGCG
>NZ_WUJP01000680.1 GCF_009806515.1 Geminicoccus flavidas
GAGAACGTCGAGCCGAAGGCCGAGTTGTAGAGCGTGCCGATGCAGGGATGCGAGCCGGTGAAGTCGTAGATGACCTCGTCGCCCTTGATGGTGAGCTTCACCTTGATCGGGATCATGCCCTCGCCGCCGGCGGGATCGCGGTCGATATAGTCGACCGTCTCCCAGGAGCCGTCCGGCAGGGCGGCGATGCGCTGGCGCGTCGCGCGCTCCACGTAGTTCTGCACCTCGCGGAAGCCTTCAAGCACGGTGTCCTTTCCGTACTTGTCGACCAGCCGCAGAATCTCGCGCTCCGCGACACGGGTGGCCTCCGCCTGGGCGTGCATGTCACCGATCACGGATGCCGGGTCGCGGGTGTTGGCGGCGATCATGTTGGCGACGTCGTGGCAGAACCGGCCGCCGTCATAGATGCGCACCGGCGTGATCCGGATGCCCTCCCGGAACATGTCCCGGGCGGACACGTCGAAGGAGCCGGGCACGCTGCCGCCCACGTCCGACCAGTGGCCGTTCGACTGAGCGTGCGCGATCACCTCGTCACCGACGAAGATCGGCCGGATCACGCGCACGTCGGAAAAATGGGTGCCGCCCGCATAGGGGTCGTTCACCATGTACACGTCCCCAGGCTTCATCTCGTCCTTGAAGACCCGGATCGCGTCCTTGGCGGTGTAGTGTAGCGTGCCGACATGGACGGCGATGTCGAAATTGCCCTGCGCGATCGAGTCGCCGTTGGCGTCGTTCAACGCGCTGGAGAAGTCGCGGTTGAAGATCACGAACGAGTAGCAGGTGCGCAGGACCTGCTCGCCCATCTGGTCAACGGTGGTGATGAAGGCATTCTTCAGCACCTCGAAGGTGACGGGATGAAGGGAGCCGAACTCGTTCATGGATCAGGCCTCCTGGATCTTCAGGATGAGGTTCAGCCACTTGTCGACATGGGCAGTCACGCCGGGCGGGACGACGGTGGTGGAATCGAGCTGGTCGATGATCGCCGGGCCAGGGACGTCGAGGCCCGCTGGCAGGTCCGGGCGCCAGTAAACCGGCGTGTCGACCGGAGCGTCGGTCTCGTCGAAGTCGACCGGACGGCGCGACCGCGGCTCGGGCAGGCCGCCGCCCGGCTCATGCTCGGCAAGGTTGGCCTTGGGCGTGGTGCCGACCGCCACCAGGTTCAGGCGGTACAGCCCGACCGGCGCCTCGTCGCGGCGAAAATTATACTCGCGCTCGTGCAGAGCGTGGAACGCCTTGACCGCATCCTCGATGGCACCGATCGGCGACGGGACCGGCACGCTCAGCGAGCGCCACTGGCCCTGGTACATCATGTCGATCGAGCGGGTGAGCGTCATGCCGTCCTCCGGCACGCCGTCGCGGGCTAGGAGGTCGCGCGCCTCCGCCTCCAGGGCGGCGAATCGCGCCTCGATGTCGGCGGTATCGGCCTTGGCGGCCGGGACCAGATAGCTCTGGGCCAGGTCGTGGCGGATGTCGACGAGCAGGCAGCCCAGTGCCGAGGTGACGCCCGGGTTCGGCGGCACGATCACGGTCGGGATGGAGAGCTCCTTGGCCAGCGCCACGCCGTGGAGCGCACCGGCACCGCCGAATGCCACCAGGGCGAAGTCGCGCGGGTCGTAGCCGCGGCTGATCGAGATCAGGCGCACCGCATCGGCCATGTTGGCGTTGGCGACGCTCAGGATCGCCTTGGCGGCCTCGTTGGTGGACAGCTTGAGCGGCTGGGCGACGCCGGTCTCGACCGCGGTGACCGCCAGCTGCTTGTCCAGATGAATCTCGCCGCCGGCGAGCTCGGTGCCGAGCCGGCCCAGCGTCACGCTGGCATCGGTGTTGGTCGGCACGGTGTTGCCGTTGCCGTAGCAGCAGGGACCGGGATTGGCGCCGGCCGATTGCGGGCCGTTGTGCAAAGCACCCGCGGCATCGATCCAGGCGAGCGAGCCGCCGCCGGCACCAATGGTCAACACCTCGATGGACGGGAAGCGGATCGGGTAGCCGAACTGGATGTGCCAGTCCTTGGTGACCCGGCTGACCCCGTCCCAGACCAGCGACACGTCGGCGCTCGTACCGCCCATGTCGACGCCGATCGAGTTGCGGTAGCCGCACAGCATGGCGATGTGGCGGCTGGCGATGGCCCCCGCGGCGATGCCCGAGCCGGCGAGACGGCCGGCATAGTCCTTGGCGGTGGCCGCGGTCATCACGCCGCCGCCGGAATGGAGCAGGAGCAGGTCGCTCTTCAGCCCGCCTTCCTTCAGCCGGTCACTCAGGCGGCCGATATAGTTGCCCACGACCGGGCGCAGGATCGCGTTGACCACGGTGGTGGAGAAGCGCTCGTGCTCGAAGATCTCGGGCAGCACGTCGGACGAGGTCGAGACCGCGACGCCGGGCAGTTCCTCTTCCAGGATCTGCCGGGCACGCTGCTCATGGCTCGAGTTGACGAAGGCGTTGATGAAGCATACCGCCACCGCCTGGACCTTGCGGGCGCGCAGCACGCGGGCGACCTCGCGCACCGCAGCCTCGTCCAGCGGCGTCACCACGTTGCCATCCGCGTCGATCCGCTCCGGCACGGTCAGCCGGTCGCGGCGGCGGATATAGGGCCGGGCCACGTCCTTGTAGACGTCCCAGAGGTCTTCCTTGTTAGCGCGGCGGATCTCGATCACGTCGCGGAAGCCCGCGGTGCAGACCATGGCGGCGGGCGGCAGGCGGCGCGTGATCAGCGCGTTGGTGGCCACCGTGGTGCCGTGGGAGAACAGGGCGACATCGGCGAGGTCGATGCCGGCGTCCTTCACCCCCTTGAGCACGCCGTCGATCGGATCGGGCGTGGAAGGTGTCTTCACCACCCGCAGCTCGCGGGTCTTCTCGTTCAGGATGCAGATGTCGGTGAACGTGCCGCCGATATCGACGGCGATGCGCAGGCTCTGGCCCGTGGTCATTCTTCGGAGATCCCCCCTCGTGGCGCTGGCCGGTATCCCGGCAACCTTCGTGCCATGAACGGAGTTAGCGGCAGACGGCGGCCAAGTCAGCCGCCGTGATCACGGCTTTCGGGTCCGGCAGAAGGCTTGGCCGCGCGAATGACAGAACCGCTCGTCCTCGCCCCCACCCATCCATCGCCTTGACACTCCGATCAACTGAGTATGGATTTCTCTATTCGCCTGCATCCTGCATGCGAACAGGGAGGAGGACCATCATGAACGACACTAGTCGGAGGTCTGCGCTCGCACTCGGTCTGACAGTAGCCGCAGCGACGCCCCTGAATGCTCTGGCCCGTCCAGCTGCAGCCGCCATGTATGGGCCAGACGAAGGCAAGGAGTATCATCCAGGCGTACGGGTCATCATGCTTGGCAAGCGGGCCTCCATGATCCCGGCCTACACGGCCATTCAGCTGTCGGATACGGTGTTCCAGCCTGGCTCGACTTGGCCAGACGAGGCCATGCCCAACGACATGGTCTGCACCGTGATCGAAGGGGAGCTGGAGATCACCCAGGGAGACATGAAGTTCACGTGCAAGGATGGCGACGTCTATTCTTGCGGGAAAGGCACGCACGAAGCAGCCATCAACAAGGGTACCGTCGCAGCGGTCATGCGCGTGATCGACCTGTTGCCAGCCTGATGCGCACCGGGCGCCCTGCACATGAATGTGCCCTGGGAACGGGCAGGACAGGTCGCCCGGCAAGTATTCTGTATGTCTTTGGTCCGGTGCCACGGCCGGAACTTGCCCGGCCGTGGCACCGGATGGCTGCCTAGACAGCCGCCACGAGTTGCAGAGCACCAGACGGCGTCGTCTCGGCGCGCAGACCGTCGAAGCCTGGCACGGCTGGATGAGCGGTCGCGGCGGGATGGGTGTGCGTGGCCGTGATCACGACCACGGCGGCACCGGCCGCCTCGGCCGCTTCGATTCCGGCCGGGGCGTCCTCGAACACCAGGCAGTCGCGGGCGGGAAAGCCCAGTCGCTCCGCGCCGAGCAGGAAGCAGTCGGGGGCGGGCTTGCCCTGTGTGATGTCCTCGGCCGTCACCATGCGCGGCGGGGCGGACAGGCCGGCGGCTTCCAGGCGTCGCCTCGCCAGCGGCAGGGGCGAGGAGGTGACGATCGTCCAGCGCTCGGGCGGGAGGGCCGCCAGGAAGGTGGCGGCACCGTCGATCGCGTGAACGCCGCCGACATCCTCGATCTCGGCCTTAGTGATCCAGTCCGCCTCGACCTCGGGATCGACGCCGGGCAGGTTCAGCCGCCGGATCGTGTCCACCGCGCGCTTGCCGTGCATGGTCGGCAGGAAGGCCTCGACATCGAGCCCGTGGCGGCGCGCCCACCTCCCCCAGACCCGCTCTGCGGCAGCGATCGAGCTGAGCACCGTCCCGTCCATGTCGAACAGGAAGGCGGCGAACTCCCGGTGGGGGAACAGCGGACGCAGGGTCAAGGCATGGCTCCGGCCTGGCAAGGTCGCGCGGAACCTGCCCCAAGCGGCGGCGGGCCGCCAGCCATGGCGATGCCGGCGGCGCCACAGGCATCTTGACCATGCCCGAACCTTGCGCATCGTGCTCACGCCATTGGCAGTCCGCGCGCCACCCGGTGCAGCCAGTTGCGCCCGGCGGCGCGGCAGGGCCATCTTCGGGAAGCGCCGGCCTGTCCGGCACGGGCCGTGCATGGGAGGGCGCCATGACCTATCGCAGCAAGATCGACATCAATTGCGACATGGGCGAGGCGTTCGGCCAGTGGCGGCTCGGCGAGACCGACGACGCGCTGCTGTACCCGCTCATCACCAGCGCCAATGTCGCGGCCGGATTCCATGCCGGCGACCCCAACCATATCGACCGCTCGGTGCAGCTGGCCAAGCAGCATGGCGTGGGGCTGGGCTCGCACCCGGGCTATGGCGACCTGCAGGGCTTCGGGCGGCGGACGATCAAGGCGCCGCCTGCCGAGCTGGTCAACGACATCGTCTACCAGATGGGCGCGGTCGAGGCGTTCGCCCGGCGGCACAAGGTGCCGATCCAGCACGTGAAGCTGCATGGCGGGCTCGCGGTCGATTCGGCGGTCGACGAGGCGCTCTCCCATGCGTTCATCGACATGTTGCGCGAGCTGGCCCCCGACCTGCCGGCCTATGGCATGCATGCGGCGGTAACCTGCAAGATCGCGCAGGAAAAGGGGCAGCCCTATGTGCGCGAGTTCTATGCCGACCGCGCCTATGACCGCTCCGGGCGGATCGTGTTCGTGCGCTCGGCACAGCGGCCGGACCCCGAGGCGCTGGCGGCGCGCGTGGTGAAGGCCTGCCAGGAAGGCACGGTCGAGACGGTGGATGGCGAGACCATCGAGCTCCCGTTCGAATCGATCTGCTTCCATTCCGACACGCCTGGTTCCTACGACGTGATCAGGGCGATCCGGGCCGCACTCGACCGGGCCGGGATCAAGGTGGTCCCGCTGCCCGAGGTGCTGGCCGCTTCCTGATTCCCCAAGCCCCGAACTCCCGAGCAAAGAAGAAGACCAGACATGGCGACCAAGCAGATCGTCTCGCCGCTGCCCGGCACGTTCTACCGCAAGCCTGCCCCGAACCAGCCGCCGTTCAAGGAAGTGGGCGACACGGTCGCGGTGGGCGACGTGGTGGGCATCGTCGAGGTGATGAAGAGCTTCAACCAGGTCGTCGCCGAGGAGGCCGGCACGGTCACCGCGTTCCTGGCCGAGGACGAGGACGCGGTGATGCCGGGCCAGCCGCTCGTCGAACTCGACGGCTAGGACGATGAGCTTCGATTCCATCCTGATCGCCAATCGCGGCGAGATAGCGCTCCGCATCAACCGCGCTGCCAAGGGCCTGGGCCTGAAGGTGATCCAGGCGCACAGCAAGGCGGATGCCGACTCGCTGCCGGTGCGCCTGGCCGACCAGGCAGTCGAGATCGGCCCGGCGCAGGCAGCGAAGTCCTATCTCGCGATCCCCAACATCATCGAGGCGGCCAAGGCCAGCGGGGCCGGTGCGGTCCATCCGGGCTACGGATTCCTGGCCGAGAATGCCGCGTTCGCCGAAGCGGTCGAGGCGGCGGGCATGGTGTTCGTGGGCCCGAAGCCCGAGACCATCGCGACCATGGGCGACAAGGTGAAGGCCCGCGAGGCGGCGGCGGCCGCGGGCGTGCCGGTGGTGCCGGGCAGCGAGGGCCGGATCGAGGGGCTGGAGGCCGCCAAGGCGGCCGCGGCGGCGATCGGCTATCCGCTGCTGATCAAGGCCTCGGCCGGTGGCGGCGGGCGCGGCATCCGGATCGTGCGCAGCGACGAGGAGCTGGCCCAGCAGCTCTCGACCGCCCAGGGCGAGGCCAAGGCGGCGTTCGGCGATGGCGGCGTCTATCTGGAGGCCTTCATCGACCGGGCACGGCATGTCGAGGTGCAGGTCCTGGGCGATGGCAGGGACGCGATCCATGCCTATGAGCGGGAATGCTCGCTGCAGCGGCGGCGGCAGAAGGTCTGGGAGGAGGCCCCCTCGCCTTCCCTGGACGAAGCCACGCGCGAGGAGCTGTGCGCGTCGGCGGTGCGGCTGGCCAGGCATGTCGGCTACCGGGGGGCGGGCACGCTCGAATATCTCTACGACGAAGCTCGGCGCGCCTTCTATTTCATCGAGATGAACACCCGCATCCAGGTCGAGCACCCGGTCAGCGAGATGGTGACCGGGCTGGACCTGGTAGCGGCGATGATCGAGATCGCCCGCGGCAAGCCCTTGCCGGTCACGCAGGACCAGGTGTGCCTGTCCGGCCATGCCATCGAGTGCCGGATCAATGCCGAGGATCCCACGCGCAACTTCATGCCGGGGCCGGGCACGATCAGCGCCTTGCGCGTGCCGGAAGGCCCGGGGCTGCGCTTCGACAGTCATCTGTTCGAGGGCTACCTGGTGCCGCCCTTCTACGATTCGCTGCTCGGCAAGTTGATCGTGCACGGCGCCGATCGCACGGAGGCGCTGGCGCGCCTGACGGGTGCCCTGGACGGGCTGGCGGTGGAGGGCGTGCCGACCACGCGTGCCCTCCATCAGGCGCTGGCGGCGGACCCGGAGGTGCGGGCCGGCCGGTTCGACACGAATTTCCTGGAGCGCTGGCTGGAGGAACGGGCCGGCACGCTCGGCATCGGGGCCAAGGGGGACTAACGCATGGCGACCCGCTATTCCTATGGCGGCGACGAGCACATCTTCGTCGAAGTCGACGAAGAGATGTCGCTGGACGCCTTCTTCAAGTCGCTCTCGATCACCAAGGCGGTGCGGGAAAGCCAGATCAGGGGTGTGACCGAGGTCTGCCCGGCGAATGCGTCCTTCCAGGTCAAGTTCGACCCGGACGTGATCAAGCCGGCCGACATGCTGGCCGAGCTGAAGAAGCTCGAGGACCAGGCGGCCCATGCCGAGGCGGTGATCGACACGCGGATCATCGAGGTGCCGGTCTTCTACGAGGACCCCTGGACGCACGAGACGCTGATGCGGTTTCGCGAGCGTCACCAGGACCCGAATTCGACCGACCTCGCCTATACCGCGCGGATCAACGGCTACGCCTCGAACGAGGAACTGATCCGGGCCCATTCGGGCGCGCCCTGGTTCGTCTCGATGGTGGGCTTCGTCGCAGGATTGCCGTTCCTCTACCAGATGGTTGAGCGGGCCAGGCAGATCGAGTCGCCCAAGTACCTGCGGCCGCGCACCGACACGCCGAAGCTGACGGTCGGCCATGGCGGCTGCTTTGGTGCCATCTACTCGGTGCGCGGAGCGGGCGGCTACCAGATGTTCGGCATCACGCCGATGCCGATCTACGACCCCAGGCAGGAGACGCCTTACCTGCGCGAGTTCATGGTGCTGTTCCGCCCAGGCGACATCGTGAAGTACCGGCCGATCGACCGAGCGGCCTATGACGCGGCGATCGCCGATGTCGAGGCGCACAAGTTCTATCCGACCATGCGCGACGTCCGCTTCGCGCTCGACGAGTTCAAGACCGATCCTGGCGCTTATACCGGCAAGCTGGAGGACCTGCTCCATGGCGTTTGAGGTCAAGAAGCCGGGCCTTGCCACCACCGTCCAGGACCTGGGCCGGCCGGGCTACTACCATCTGGGCATCCCACTTTCTGGCGCCATGGACCAGGAAGCGCTGATCGCGGCCAACCTGCTGGTCGGCAACGACGCGGGTGCCGCCGGCCTGGAGCTCGTGTTCATGGGGCCGGAACTGCTGTTCCGGGACGACGCGCTGGTGGCGGTCACCGGGGCGGAGCTGCCGCCCAAGGTGGATGG
>NZ_WUJP01000681.1 GCF_009806515.1 Geminicoccus flavidas
CGCGCCGCAGCCGACCTGGACGACGTTCACGGTCAAGGCCGGCCAGACGCTGAGCTTCGACTATCTGCGCAAGGGGGCGCGCGCCTATCTGGCGGTCACCGGCGGGATCGACGTGCCGGTGGTGCTGGGCAGCCGCTCCACCTATGCGCTGGGGGCACTCGGCGGCTTCGAGGGGCGCAAGCTCGCCGAAGGCGACGTTCTGCCGGTGGGCGCATCCCGGCGCGACGTGCCCGCCGGCCGCAGCCTGGACGTCTCCTTGCGCCGCAACGGGCTGGAGGATCCGGCGGTGCTGCGGATGCTGCCCGGCCTCTACTGGCACCGGATCACCGAAGAGGCGCAGGGGGGCTTCTTCGCCGACACCTGGAAGGTGGCGCCCGAGGCGGACCGGATCGGCTACCGCTTCAAGGGCGGCAGCCCCTTGGAGTTCGTGCCGCGCGAGCCGCCGTTCGGGGCCGGCTCGGATCCCTCCAACATCGTCGATGCCTGCTACCCCTATGGCTCGATCCAGGTGCCGGGCGGCACCGAGCCGATCGTGCTCCATCGCGACGCGGTGTCGGGCGGCGGCTATTTCATGCTCGGCACGGTGATCTCGGCCGACATGGACTTGATCGCGCAGCTCCAGCCGCACAAGCCGGTCAAGTTCGTGCCGGTGGAGATGGAAGAGGCGCTGGAGGCGCGCGCCGAACGCAAGGCCGAGATCGACAAGATCAAGGCCGCGCTCGCGTGAGCCGAAGGCGGAATACGCCTGATCGCCCAGCGGATCATGGGGCCGCTCGCTAGAGACAGCCTCATGATCCGATCCTGGCGGGGCAGCGACTGGACCGTTGCCCGGCCGCACCGAACAGCCCCAGCAGCAAGGTGGTCATGGCGTACCGCATCTCCGTCGATACCGGCGGCACCTTCACCGACGTGGTCGTGGCCGATGCCGATGGAGGCATGACCATCGGCAAGGCGCTCACCACCCATGAGCGCATCTTCGACGGCATGAACGAGGCGATCGGCAATGCTGCCGAGCAACTGGGCATCGGGCTGGACCGGCTGTTCGCCGAGACGGAGCTGCTGATCTACGGCACGACCCGCGCCACCAACGCGATCGTCACCAAGCGGGTGGCCAGGACCGCCTTTCTCGCCACCGAGGGCTTCCCGGACGTCCTGCTGCTCAAGGAAGGCGGCAAGTTCAACCCGCACGACTTCTCCAAGGACTTCCCCGAGCCCTATATCCCGCGCAGCCATACCTTCGAGATCAGGGAGCGGATGAGCTCGGAGGGCACGGTCTCGATCCCGCTGGACGAGACCCAGGCGCGGACCGTCCTGGAGAAGATCAGGGCGCTGGGCTTCGAGGCGGTCGCGGTCTGCCTGATCTGGTCGATCGCCAATCCGGCGCATGAGCGGCGCCTGGGAGAACTGATCGCCGAGATCATGCCGGGCGTGCCCGTCACCCTGTCGCACCAACTGATCCCGGTGGTGCGCGAGTACCGGCGCGCGTCGGCGACCGCGATCGACGCCTCGCTCAAGCCCCTGATGCAGGCGCATCTCAAGGGGCTGGAGCGCGACCTACGTGCTGCCGGCTACCAGGGCGAGATCCTGATCAGCACGACGGCGGGCGGCTGCGGCCATATCGACGCGATCACGGAGAAGCCGATCTACACGGTGGGCTCCGGCCCGGCGATGGCGCCGCTCGCCGGCATCGTGTTCTCCCGGCTGGAGAATCTAGGCGACAACGTCATCATCTGCGACACGGGCGGCACCACGTTCGACGTGGGCCTGGTGCGCGACGGCAGGCTGACCTTCAGCCGCGATACCTGGCTGGGCCCGGCCTATACCGGCGATTTGCTCGGCATCGCGGCGGTCGACATGCGCTCGATCGGGGCGGGCGGCGGCTCGATCGCCTGGATCGACGATGGCGGGCTGATGCGGGTGGGGCCGCAGTCGGCGGGCTCGGTGCCGGGCCCGGCCTGCTACGGGCGCGGCGGCACGGAGCCCACCGTCTCGGACGCCGCCACCGTGCTGGGCTATTTCGACCCGCACAACTTCCTGGGCGGGCGGATGCGGCTGGACGTGGACGCGGCGCGCCGGGCGGTCGCGACCGTGGCGGAGGGGATCGGCCTGTCGGTCGAGGAAGCGGCGTATCGGATCGTCAGCCTCGCCAGCGACCTGATGATGCGGGCGGTCGGCGACATCACCATCAACGAGGGGGTCAGCCCCCGCGAGAGCACGATCGTGGCGGGCGGCGGGGCGGCAGGCCTCAACATCATGAAGATCGCCCAGGAGCTGGGCTGCCAGCGGGTCGTCCTGCCCAAGGTGGCCTCGGCCCTGTCGGCTGCCGGGATGCAGCATGCTGACATCGTGGCCGAGGAGGCGGCGAGCCTGGTGACACTCTCCACGGCTTTCGACACCGAGGGCGTCAACGCCATGCTGGCCGACCTCACCGCCCGGCTGGAGGCGTTCCGCGCCGGGCTGAAGGGTGGTGGCGAGGACTGCCGGATCGAGTGCATCGCCGAGGCGCGCTACCTGTCCCAGGTCTGGGAGCTGGACACGCCGCTGGCCAGGCATCGCTTCGGCGGGCCGGAGGATGTCGCAGCCCTGGTCGAGAGCTTCCACCAGGTCCACGAGCGGGTGTTCGCGGTGCGCGACCCGTCCAGCCCGGTCGAGGTGGTGAACTGGCGGATGCGGCTGGTGGTGCATCTGAGCACGCCGCCGCTGACAGCACCCGAGACGGTGGAGGTTGCGGCACCGCCGGCACGGGAGCGGCGCAACTGCTATTTCGGCGGCAGCACCCCGGTCGCGACCGGCATCTACCGCGCCGAGCATCTGGAGCCCGGCCTGCGCATCGAGGGCCCGGCGATCATCGAGGAGCCGACCACGACGCTGGTCGTCTATCCCGGCATGTCGGCCGTGGTCAGCGGGGCCGGCAACTATCTTCTCCACGTCGCCTGACAGGAGCCGGGCCATGACCGACCAGACCCGCTTCGATCCCTACATGACCGCGATCATCGCGAATCGGATCGATGGCATCGTGCGCGAGATGACCAACACCCTGCTGCGCGCCGCGCGCTCGGCGGTGATCAACAGTGCGCGCGACTTCTCCTGCTCGATCTGCACTGCCGACGACCAGCTCCTGGCCTCGGCGGAAGGCCTGCCGATCCACATCTTTGGCAGCCACATGCAGGCAGCGGCGATGCGCCGGGCCCATGGGGGCGACCTGAAGGAGGGCGACTGCTACCTCCACAACGACCCCTATACCGGCAACACCCATGCCGCCGACCACACCTTCATGGTGCCGGTATTCTTCGAGGGCGAGCATCTGTTCACCACGGTCGCCAAGGCGCACCAGGCGGACACCGGCAACTCCCTGCCGACCACCTACATGGCCGGCGCTAAAGACCAGTACGCCGAGGGTGCCCTGATCTTCCCCTCGGTGCGCATCCAGCGCGATCACCAGATGGTCGAGGATGTGGTGCGGATGTGCCGCGCCCGCATCCGGGTGCCGGACCAGTGGTATGGCGACTTTCTGGCCGGGATCGGTGCGGCGCGCGTGGCCGAGCGGCGGCTGAAGGAATTATGCGCCAAGTACGGCAAGGTGCAGGTCAAGACCTTCATCCGCGACTGGCTGGACTATTCCGAGCAGCGCATGGCCCAGGCGATCCGCAGGCTGCCCAAGAGGACCCTCGTCGCCAGCGGTGCCCATGACCCGTTCGGCGAGCTGCTGCCGGACGGCATCCCGCTCAAGGTGCAGGTCTCGATCGACCCGGGCGAGGCCACGATCGAGCTGGACCTCCAGGACAATGTCGACAATGTCGACTGCGGCTTCAATGAGAGCGAGGCCTGCGCCACCGCGGCCAGCATCGCCGGGGTGTTCAACTCGATCGACCCCACCATCCCGCGCAACTCGGGCTCGTTCCGCCGGATCAGGGTGCTGCTGCGCGACGGTGCCGTGTGCGGCCGGCCGAAATTCCCGCACAGCTGCTCGGTCGCGACCACCAACATCGCCGACCGGCTGGTCAACCTCACCCAGTCCGCCATGGCGCAGATCGGCGACGGCTATGGCCTGGCCGAAGGCGGCATCGGGCTGGGTGCGGGCATGGCGGTGGTGTCCGGTCTGGACCATCGCTATGGCGACAGCCGCTACATCAACCAGCTCCATCTGGGCAGCTCCGGCGGGCCGGGTACGCCCACGGCGGATGGCTGGCCCACCTACGGCATCCCGGTGATCGCGGGGCTGATGTACCGGGATTCGGTTGAGATCGACGAGCTGAAGCACCCGATCGAAGTGCGCTACCTGCGCCTGAAGACCGGCACGGGCGGCGCCGGCCGGCAGCGCGGCGCCCCGGCACTGGAGTTCGAGTACGGGCCGAAGGAGCACCCGATGGACGTGCTCTGGCCCTGCGACGGCACGCACTATCCGCCCAAGGGGGTGCGCGGCGGCCAGGACGGGGTGCGGGCGCAGCACTTCAAGATCGCCGCCGACGGCACCGAAACCGAGCTGCCCAACATCGTGGTGGACAGGCTGCGCAAGGGCGAGCGGGTGCGCGGTCACCACACCTCGGGTGGCGGCTATGGCGACCCATTCGACCGGGCCCCTGCCAAGGTGCTCAAGGACGTGCTGGACGGGTTCGAGACGATTGAGCGCGCCGAGCGGCTCTACGGCGTGGTGTTCACCGGCTCGCTTGAGGAGCGCACCCTCGCCGTGGACAGCCAGGCTACCCTGGCCCGCCGCCAGGCAGGATCGGTCTGATCCGGGCCGATTCCCGAGCACCGGCGGCGACCGGCCGATTGCCGTACCCTGGTAATGTAGCGCCAGCCCTCTGGTGGCTGGTGCAAGCTTAATAATCGGTAAATAACTAACCGCAGTACTACACAAGAACTGCGGGCCAAAGACACCATGATCCAGTTCGAGCCGGTGCCGGCACCGGTGGCGGCGAGGGCTGCCTCGCCAGCCTGAATCCTGAACACTGCAGTCCTCCATGCGCTAGGAAACCATCCTGATGATGAGCGGCTGCGTCTTGCCACTCCCCTTTATCATGCTCGCCTAGACTTGCCGTCATGGCGGTAGGGCCGAGCGGCCACGTGCCTGCACCGGGCAGACCGACACCTAGACTGACAAATTATTACACATCTTCAGGATTCTTCTTAAGACCAAAAGAGGAATTACTGAAGCAAACCTCAACCATCCCAAAGGAGAACAATTACTTCCCCCAATAAACCACAAAGGGTATAATATTCGTTCTATGAAGTTTTTGAAATGACCGGTATAAGCGAGTACATAGCTGAATACCGGCTATAATATCCGGAGAATGACAATGAAGAGCTTGAAGATTCTGTTCTGCACCGCCGCGATCGTCGGCCTGATGAGTGCAACCGCCCTGGCTGCCAGCAACGGCAATGGTAATGGCAACGGGAACGGCAATATCGGCAGCTACAACGGCAGCTTCAACGGCAATGCCAACCGTGGCTGGGGTAATGGCAACGACAACGGCAACAACAACAAGGGCTCGCTGAACGGCAGCTTCAACGGCAATGCCAACAAGGGCTCGGCCAACGGCAACGAGAACGGCAACGGTAATCGCGGCTACGGCAACGGCAGCTTCAACGGAAACAAGAACTACGGGTCGAAAAACGGCTCGGTTAACGGCAACGAGAACAAGGGCAGCTTCAACGGCAGCCTGAACGGCAACAAGAACGCCGGCAGCAAGAACGGCACCGTCAACGGCAACGCCAACTACGGCAAGTTCAACGGCGTCGGCAACGGCAACCTGAACCGAGGCAGCAGCAATGGCGGCTACAACGGCAACGGGAACAAGGGCAGCTTCAATGGCAGCCTGAACGGCAACCGGAACGGCCGCAACAGCCGCTGATCAAGCCGGCCGCGTCTTGGTCCGGCGTCGGTCGGCCAGGACGCGGCGTCTGCACCAGACGAGGAGTACCATCATGAGGATCATGCTCTGCGCAGCCGTCGCCTTCACGCTGCTCGGTGCGGCCGGCTTTGCGGACGCTGCCGCCAATCGGACCGGCAAAGACAGCGGTTTCTCGTCCTTTGCCGGCGGGATGTTCAGCAACGGCAATGTCGGTCACAACAACACCGGCAAGAACAATGTCGGCAATGGCAATACCGGCAGCGGCAACATCGGAAACAAGAACGGCGGCAACGGCAACATCGGCAACAAAAACGGTGTTGGCAATACCGGCAAGAACAACGGCAACGGCAATATCGGCATCGGCAACGGGAGTTACAACAGCGGCCATCACAACGGCAACGGCAATATCGGCAACTTCAACGGCACCCACAATGGCGGGTCGCGCAACGGCAACAACAATATAGGCAACTTCAACGGCAGCTTTAATGGCCGCCGGTGAGGGCTAGGTGGCCTGGCTGATGCGGCTGGCAGCCGTGCTCCTGGTGGCAGCGCCACTCTGGCCGGAGGCGACCAGCCTGGCGATGGCCGCTGCCGCCTCCCCCGAGGCCACGAGCCGATCCGCCCCGGATCCCTGGGTCGGTCACGGCAACGGCAGTGGCAACGGCAGTGGCAACGGCAACGGCAACGGCAACGGCAACGGCAACGTCGGGAACTGCAACGGCAACGGCAACACCGCCAGCGGCATGGGCAACTATCGGAGGGGCGATGGGCACGGCAACAGCGGCTGGTTCCGCTGGAAGTGCCCGCCTGCTTCCGGTCGCGGCAGTGAAGACGCACCGGATAGCGATAATCGAGGCTATCCTTCTCCCGGAAACAAACGGGCAACATGACCGGATCTCGGCAATGATCCGGCGAATGTAGTACAACACACTTATTCGAGGAGGTATTTTCCATGGCAGTCATCATCGGCGGCATCGGCGACGACCCCTGGCCGGACAATTTCATCATCGCGGACGACGAGGACAACTACATCTTCGGCGACGCGTTCACGACGGGCAATCCGGACGGAGTGTGGAGCGTCGGCGGCTATCTCAACCGTGAGGCG
>NZ_WUJP01000682.1 GCF_009806515.1 Geminicoccus flavidas
GGCCATGACGTGATCATCGGCGGCTCGGCGCAGGACAACGTGCTGGGCGACGCCTGGGTGATCACCAGCAACGGCGTCGGCGGCGCGGACCGCCTGCACGGGTTCCGCGGCGACGACAATCTGTTCGGCGACTCCTTCAGCATGATCGGCAAGTCGAAAGGCGGCGGCGACCAGTTGTTCGGCGGCTGGGGCCACGACAACCTGTTCGGCGATGCCTTCGAGATGTGCCACCAGGCTCAGGGCGCCAACGACAACCTGTTCGGCGACCTCGGCCGGGACAATCTGTTCGGCGATGCCTACGAAATGTGGGACCGGGTCTGGGGCTCCGCCGATCAGCTGTTCGGCGGCCAGGGCGACGACCGGCTGTTCGGCGACAGCTACTCGATGGCCGGCGAGTCGCGGGGCGGCCGCGACAAGCTGAATGGCGGGGACGGCTGGGACAACTTGTTCGGCGACGCCTACGAGATGTCCGGGCGGGCCTGGGGCCAGAACGACAAGCTGGAAGGCGGGGCTGGCCACGACAACCTGTTCGGCGATGCGTTCGAGGCCGGCATCGGCGCCAAGGCCGTGGATGTGCGCGGCGGCGACGACGTGCTGATTGGCGGCAGCGGCAACGACGCGCTCTGGGGCGACTTCGCCAACATTGACGGCAACGTCACTACCGGCCGCGACATCTTCATGTTCCACCAGGGCAGCGGCCAGGACCTGATCCTCGACTTCGAGACCGGCAAGGACCTGATCGACATCCGTGACTACGGCTTTGCCCGGTTCGCCGACCTCACCCTGGTCGACAACGGCTCCAGCGCGGTGGCGGTGCTGCTCGACCCCGACGGGCGCAACCAGATCCTGGTGCAGAACCTGGCGCAGACCCCGCTCGAGCTCAGCGCGCGCGACTTCCTGGTCGCCTGACGCTGGCGACGCGGGCCGGCAGCCGGCGGCAACGGGGCATGGGGCCTATCCCGCTATGACGCGGCCCGCGCGAAAATGTTGCGCGATTATGTATGTTCTGTAATCATCTCCATCGGACCGGGCAGCGGCAGCGCCGATGCCCGGTCCGCGGTGTTTTGAACTTCACGACGCTTGGGTCCCTGTTCCGGAGGATATACCAGGGCCAGGCGGCGAAGGTCAGCCGGGCGACCCGTTGCGCTGCAAGAACATCTGCGGCGATCTTCGAGAATAAAAAGCGGTAGCGAAACCATTCCTTCATTCAGAGGTCACCATGATCGTTGTCGGCGTCCCAGGCTGATGCCGGCAGGAGATTTCGATGAAGACCTTGCAGGCGATCTTGTGCTCGACCGCCATCATCACCCTGTTCGTCGGCACCGCCCTCGCCGCCACCAGCGGCGGCGAGGGCCTGTTGCCGAGGCAGCAGGCGCAACTGGATGACGGCCGGCGCGGGGCCGACGATCCGCAGGGCGACGACCGGCGCGGACGGGGCACCGACGACTCTCCGGGGGATGTGCGCCAGGGTCGTGGCACCGATGACTCCCCGGGTGATACGCGGCGCGGACGGGGCACCGATGACGGCCCCGGTAACAGCCGGCGTGGGCGAGGCACCGATGACGGACCCGGCCATGACCACGGCCGCCACAGCTCCCATGGCGGCACCGGCGACGACCATGGCGGCCGGCACGGCGGCGACAGCCGGAGCGG
>NZ_WUJP01000683.1 GCF_009806515.1 Geminicoccus flavidas
CGACAGCAAGGGCGGCGGTAAGGGCGGCTCTGGTGGCTCAGGCGGCAAGGGCGGCAAGGGCGGACGCGACTGAGCGGCAGCGGCGCGGCCGCGGCAGGCCACTGCCGGCTCCAACCGGCAGGGCCGCCGGCGGGCTGGATCTTTGGCCTCAGCCGGGCTGCCGCCCGGCGCCGCTCGTCTCGAAGGCGTCCTCCGCCTCGCGGCGCAGGGCGTCGGGCCGCTCCAGGTAGCGCGCGGAGTGGTGGAACACGGTCAGCCGCCGCACGCCGGCTCGGCTGGCCAGTTCACCGGCCTGGCGTGCGGTCAGGTGGTGGCGGGTGCTGGCCAGTGCCCGATCCGCCTCCAGGAAGGCCGCCTCGATGAACAGGTGATCGGCATTGGCCGCCAGCGCCACGATCCGCTCGGCATTGGCCGGATGGAACGCGGCGTCGGTCACATAAGCCAAGCGCTGGCCGGGCGCTGCCAGAAGGGCGCGCTCCTTCAGCAGACCTAGCGGCAGCACCCGGCCCGGCCCCACCTCGACCGGCTGGTCGTCCGGAGCACCGGCGCGCACCGCACTCTTGGCATGGCCGAGCCACGGGCCGACCTCCAGGCCCATGGCGGCCAGTGCGGCCGGGATCACCTTCACGCCCATGCTCTCCTGCAGGGCGAACGCCAGGCATGGCGTGCCATGGTCGAGGGTGACCGCCGAGATGGCGAGGTCGCCCTCGGCCAGCACGAGGCCAGGCGGCAGGGAGGCCTTGCCGGCGGGCTCCGGCCGAAAGCCGGCGCGCGCCGCAAAGCCGGTCCAGGCGCCAAGCCGTCCATCGGCGAACTCCGCGACCTGCAGCTCGAATGCGACCGATTCCTCGTCCAGGAGATTCCACAGATAGGCGCCCAGCTTGGCGGCCACGCCGCTGATCATCCCGGGCGGGCCCACCAGCCGGATCGTGGTCGGCCGGTAGAGGCAGAGCCGGAGCAGCCGGTCGAACCCGGTGAAATGGTCGAGGTGCCGGTGGCTGACGAAGGCGTGGCTCACCCGCAGGAGCGAGCGGGCCGACAGCGCGCCCAGGTCACCCAGATCGAACAGCATGGCACGCCGGCCGAAGCGGAAGTCCAGGAACAGACCGGGATCATCGAACGGGCCGTTGACGAGCCTGGCCTGGATCAGCCGGCTCATGCCGACATGTTCGGCCCGGCCGCCGCGATCCGGTCGATCTTCGCCGCCATGACGAAGTCGTTGGCATGCAGGCCCTTGATCTTCTTGGTCTGCAGCGAGACCTGCGCGTAGCCCCAGCCGAAGCTGATGTCGGGATGATGACCTTCCGCTTCGGCGAGCATCGCCACGCGCTCGACGAAGGCGAAGGCCTGTCGGAAGTCCTTGAACCGGAATGACCGCTCGATGCGGCGGGCCTCATCGCGCAGCGACCATTCCGGTGTTTCGCCCCGATAGGCTTCCGCCTCCTTCGGGCCGAGCGGCGGCTCCCCGCCCTTGCAGGGTGTGCAGGATCTCGTCGCGAGATCGGCTGGATCGTCGGGCATACTGGCCTCCATGCGCTGGCGGCCAGGATTGCTCACGGCCGCCGCCTCATCCACCAGATCTAGTCGTGGAACTGCCGCACGACAGCCGTCACATCGAAGAAATCATAGAGCCCGAAAATGTCGGGAAATGCGTAGATCCGATCAGGAAGCCGCTCCAGGTTGCTGCCGAAATATTTGCCGAACAGCATCCGGAAGGAGTTGACCGGGGTGATGGTCGGATAAAGCAGGCCATAGTCCCCGTCGGGGAAGTAATAGGCGTTCAGAATCCCCATCTTGATCTGGAGTTCGTCGAAAGTCGCCTCGCGCCAGCTGCGGTTAAATCCGACATCCGTCTCGGGGAACGGCCCCTCGTCGGCCTGGATGATGATGATCGGCGGTGGCCCCTCGCGCTGCTGCAGGGCCGTCACGAGGTCCCGGATCACCTTGCTGGCATAGCGCACCTGCTCGACATAGCCCCGCACCCTGCCGCGGGCATCCGCCTCCTCCTGCGACAGGCAGTTCCCGTCCGCATCGAACACGAAGGGCTCGTGGGGCAGCAGGATATGGCCGAACACAAAGGTCGGCGCTGCCCCGTCCGCCGCCTGCTTGATCTGCTCAATCTGCCAGGGCACCCGCTGGCACTGCCCGGCATCCCATTGCAGGGTGCGCGTGTAGAAACTGTCCGGAGCGACCAGGTGCATCAGTGGGCTGATCACCCGGTCGCGCAGGTACATCGCGGTGAACTCGGTGAACCCGAAGCGCGGGTTGAACTCCGCATAGTCATTGACCTGGGTGGGTCCCCACCAGGCGCCGATCTGGGCATAGCGATAGCCAGCCGTTTTCAGGAAGCGGGCGACCCGGTGGTCACGCAGCATGCCGACGATTGGCTGCCAGTCGCTCGAGTGCCGCCCCTCCTCGTCCGCCAGGAAGTCCAGGTAATCCATCTGGAAGGTCGAGGCGAGCGAATGGCCGGTCTTGAGGTAGTTGGCGTGGCTGCCCCGCGCCACGTAGAAGCCCCGCTCTTCGAGAAAGGCCTCGAGCGGCGTATCGTCGGACCCGAAATAGCGCTCCATCACCGCCGCCGAAGCATAACGGTCGAATACCAGATAATAGATGTCCGGCTGGACGGCGGCCGGCGCCGCCGCTTCCTCAGGTGCGGGCGCCACCAGGCCCGGCCGGCCATGTTCCCACTTGTACGAGGCCGCCTGCCAGATCGGCGTCACCACCAGGATCAGCGCCACCCCGTTGAGGATGCTGTGGGGCAGCCGGAGGTCGCGGCGGGTCCGCGCCACCGCAACGAACGCCACCAGCAGGATCAGCACGAAGCCCGCCATGACCGGGACCATCGGCACCCCACCCATCGCCTGATCCCCCCAGAAGGCGAAGCGGATGGTGAACAGGCAGCCGATCAGGACGATGCTGGAAAGGATGGCGGTGCGGGCACCGAAGCTCCGGGACAGCAGGCTCAGCACCAGGACCACCAGGAGCGCGAAGCCCAGCGCCAGGCCCAGCGCCGGCAGGATCTCGACGAGCGCGGCTTCCTTCACGTTCAGGGCGTAGAGGCCCAGCACGGAAGCCGCGGCGAACAGGAACGGGTGGATCGGCCACCCGTCCTGGTTACGGTCGCGCTTGGCTTGGCTGGCCGGCCTGTCTTGCATGGTTTCTCCCCCCGACGCTGCGCGGGCCGCTGAAAAAACCGTAAGGCGACCAGGCCATTTTGGCTTTCCCCTTGTTGTCGGTGCAGCCCCGTGACAACTTCATGACAATTAGCGGATCGGACAGAGACAGCCAGTCTCCTGTCCGAGGGGAACGCCACCAACATAGCCGGGGACGCTCCGCGACCAGCGGCGGGAGAAGAATGACATGCACAGCATCGGCGCATATACTTTCCGGCTGGTGATGGCCGGCCTGATCGTGGGCATGTCGACCGGTACGGCGTTCGCCTATCTCGATCCGGGCACGGGCAGCATCATCCTGCAGGTGCTGCTGGGCGGCGTCGCCGGTCTGCTGCTCGCTGGCAAGCTCTACTGGCACCGGCTCCTGATCATGCTCGGCATCCGCCGCGAGGAGGAGGTCGCGTCGACCAGCAACGCCCCCCAGGACGTGCAGATCGATGCAGCCACCCGCAAGTGAGGCGCTGAGCGAGCTCGCTCCTGCGCCGGGCCGGGAGCGCATTCCCGGTCCCAGTGCCGCCACCGCCGAGCCCGGCTCGTTCCGCGACCGCAACGGTGCCGTGTTCTACCGCGACGGCGAGATCCTGCGCGGCATCAGCGCCAAGGCGCTGGCCAACTGGGAGCGGCTGGCCGCGGCACCGTTCTTCCAGGAGTTCACGGCGCGGGGCTCGATCGTGCGCACCGAGCGCCTGCCCGCTGACGAAGCCCGCTCGTTCGGCGAGTGGGCGGCGGTACTGCGCCACGAGAAGGTGCCGTTCATCTCCTACCCCTACGAGTGGACGTTCGGCATGCTGAAGGATGCAGCGCTGCTGCATCTGGATCTCATGCAGGCGGCACTCGGGGCTGGGCTGATCCTGAAGGACTCCTCCGCCTACAACATCCAGTGGCGGGGGGCGCAGCCGGTCTTCATCGATATCCCCTCCTTTGAGGTGCTGGGCAAGGGCGAGCCCTGGGTCGGCTATCGGCAGTTCTGCGAGCTATTCCTTTATCCTTTGTTCCTGCAGGCCTATAAGGGCGTGGACTACCGGCCCTGGCTGCGCGGCCAGATCGACGGCATCCCGGCCGGCATCCTGCGGCCGCTGCTTTCCGCGCGCGACCTGATCCGGCCGGGCGTGCTGCTCCACGTGCTGGCCCAGGACAGCCTACAGCGCCGCTATGCCGATAAGCCGCAGAACGTACGCAGCTCGATCGCCAAGGCCGGGTTCGACAAGCAGCTGATCGTCCGCAACGTCGAGGGCCTGCGCAAGATCGTGGCCGGCCTCAAGCCCGGCGGGTCGAAGACGGTCTGGGCCGACTACGACCGCACCCACAGCTACGACCAGGCCGAGTTCGAGGCGAAATGCGCCTTCGTGCGCGAGGCGTCACGGCACCGGCGCTGGCGGATGGCCTGGGACCTGGGCTGCAATACCGGCACCTTCTCGCGGCTGATCGCCGAGCAGGCCAACCATGTCGTGTCCATGGACGGCGACTGGATGGTGATCGAGCATCTCTACCAGGCGCAGCAGAGCCGGCCGGACCGGCAGAAGATCCTGCCGCTGGTGGTCAACCTGTCCGACCCCTCGCCTGCCCAGGGCTGGCGCGGCCTGGAGCGGCGCTCCCTGCCCGAGCGCGGCCGCCCGGAGCTGACGCTCTGCCTGGCGCTGATCCACCATATCGTGATCAGCGCCAACATCCCGATGCGCGATTTCATCGGCTGGCTCGCCGCGCTCGGCACGTCGCTAGTAATCGAGTTCGTCAGCCGGTCGGACGAGATGGTGCAGACCCTGCTCGCCAACAAGGACGACCAGTATGGCGACTACGAGCAGGACCAGTTCGAGGCCTGCCTCGCCGAGCACTACCGGATCCGCGCCGACCAGACGCTGAAGGGCGGCAAGCGCCACATCTATTTCTGCACGCCGAAGAGCGAGCCGTAGCCGCGCGGGGGAACGGCAGCCGGGCCTGTGCCCGGCGGTCGGGCAGTGCCTAGCAGTAGGCGCTGCCGTCCTCTGCCCGCGCCGGCTCGCGGAGATAGCGTCCCTCGGCCGGTACGGCCACGGCATCGAACCGTTCGGCCAGCTCGTGCAGGGCCGCGCGCATCTCTGGCCCCTGCATGGCATGGCCGTGGCCGGTTACCACCAGTTCCGGCTCCAGGGCCGCCAGGCGCCGCACCGAATTAGCGGCCTTGTCCCATTCCACCGTGTAATACATGGGCGGCCCGTGCATCTCGGCTGCCTGCACCGCGACCGCATAGGCGGACTCCTGGCGGGTGGTGATGAAGGCGTCGCCGGCGATCAGCGCCCGGTCTGCTTCCCGCCACAGCGACACATGGCCGACGCTGTGGCCGGGCGTGTGGAGCCAGCGCCAGCCGGGCAGATGCGGGATGCTGCCATCGTCCGGCAGTGCGCGCAGCCGGCTGCCCAGGTCGACCGGGCCCCGCGGGTAGAACCGGGAAATTGCCGCCATCATCCCGCCACCGACGCTTGGATCACCCGGCGGGTAGCTGGCGCGGCCGTTCAGGTAGGGATGCTCCAGTGAGTGGGCATAGACCGGCACGTCCCATTCCTCTGCCAGCCTGACGAGCGCCCCGACATGGTCGAAATGGCCGTGGGTCTGCACAATCGCGGCGGGCCGCGCGTCCTGGCCGAACCGCTCGGCAGCGGCGGCGCGGATGAAGGGTGCGGTGCCGGCAAGGCCTGCATCGATCAGCACCCAGCCGCGATCGCCCGCATCGGGCCGGCCGCAGAATAGGACGTTGACGATGCCCAGACGGCGATAGGCCAGATCGGGGGCGACCTCATGGGTGTGGTCGTCGCGGGCGGCATCCAGCTCCGGATCGAGTGCGCTTGCCTGCGGCGGCAGCGGAATCTGTTCGCCCATGACCGGCTCCCTACGCCACGCCCGATGGCAGCATCGGTGTACCGGGATCGAACGCATGGCCAATCCGGCCGTTCCCAGGGAAGTCCGCCGCAGGTTGGACGACGGGGCCCTGCGCGATCGCGGATGTGCTGCCCGGCTTGACGGCCGTCTGAATGTCTTGGTTGGATGGCCGGCCTCGGGCAGGAGAACCTGAATGAGGATCAGGCAGGGCGATCGCCAGGACGACGAGATCCTGGCCCGTCATCACATCGCGCTCTGGAAGAGCTACGGCATCCAGCCCGAGCAGATGCGCGCCGACGCGCTGGCCATCATCCTGGACTTCATCGAGGTCGGCCGCCGCGAGCGCAGCCTCGCCACCTTCCTCGCATGTGACGACGACGATCGGGTGGTCGGCTCGGCGAGCAGCCAGCTGCACCGCGTCCCCTATCCCGAGATCATGCTGCCGAGCATCCGCCGCTTCGGCTATGTCTGGAGCGTCTTCGTCGAGCCAGCCTATCGGCGCCAGGGCATCGCCCGGCAGTTGATGGAGCACGCTCTGGCCCATCTGCGCGCGATCGGCTGCACCACCGCGGTGCTGCACTCCTCCGATGCGGGGGAGGCGCTCTACCAGCAGTTAGGATTCCGTATCGTCAAGGAGATGCGGATGGGGCTGAACGAGCCGCCCCCAGGGCCGGCGGATCCGCCGCCCGGCCCTGTTCTTGAGATGCCGCCCTCAGGCTGAGGCCGCCAGTGCGGACCACCGGGCGGCTCAGCCGACGGCCGCCAGGCGGAAGGCCGGAGTGCCGGCGATCTTGGCTGCGCCATTAGCGCGCTTTTTTTCCTGGACGCGGGCCAGGCAGTCCATGCGGCGCA
>NZ_WUJP01000657.1 GCF_009806515.1 Geminicoccus flavidas
TTCCATGAAGCCATAGCTGGCCAGCCGCTCCAGCAGATCGGCGACGTCGAGGCCGAGCTTGCCGATGTTGGACTTCAGGGTCAGCTCGTAGGGAGTAACGGCACTGAACATTGGCGCCTTCACGCTCCGCCGCAACCGATCCTGGATGTCCGCGGGAATCCGCTCTGGCTCATACAGCCAGCGCACCACAATGTTGGTGTCGAGCAGGAAGCGCTGCATCTCCAGAGTCATGGAGCCTCGGCCGGAGCCGGCACGTCGCCCCACCACTCCTCGCCCAGGTCTTCCTCAAGGAAGGCGATGGCTTGCCTGTCGAGCGTCCCTTCCAGCCCGCCTACCGGCCGAAGCCGGACAGGTTCCACGGGCTCGATACGGACAACGGGCTTGCCGGCCCGGGCGATGATGACCTCCTCGCCACGCAGGGCAGCCTCGACCAGCTTCGACAGCTGGCTCTTTGCCTCATGCATGTTGACGATCATCCAGAGCCTCCTTCCGTAGCCAATCTAGCTAACCCAACTCATGCCGTCCATTGCGTTGCACAAGAGACCACTCCGGCTCTATCTGCCCCTGCAGGAGGAGTGAGGAACATGGCAGCGTCGAAACTTGCGGTAGGTGTCCTAGGTGCGTCCGGCTACACGGGGGCGGAGCTCCTGCGCCTGCTCGCCCAGCATGACGGGCTGCGGGTCACGACGCTGACCGGCGACCGCATGGCCGGCAAGGAGATCGGCGAGGTCTTCCCACATCTGGCGATGCAGAAGCTGCCGAAGCTGGTGAAGATCGAGGACGTCGACTTCTCCACACTGGACGTGGTGTTCTGCTGCCTGCCGCACGGCACTACCCAGGAGGTGCTGCGCGACCTGCCCCACAACGTAAAGATCGTCGACCTGTCGGCCGATTTCCGCCTCTACGACCCGAAGCAGTACCAGCAGGTCTACGGCCATCCCCATGCCGCGGTCGAGCTGCAGAAGGAGGCGGTGTACGGGCTCACCGAGCACTACCGGGACAAGATCCGGACGACCCGGCTGGTGGCCAATCCCGGCTGCTACACCACCACGGCCGAGCTGCCGCTGATCCCGCTGCTGGCCGAGGAGCTGATCGAGCGCGACCCGATCGTGATTGACGGCAAGTCGGGCGTGTCCGGTGCCGGCCGCTCCCTGCGCGAGAACCTCCTGTTCGCCGAGGCGTCCGACAATTTCTCGGCCTACGGGGTCGGCAACCACCGCCACGCGCCGGAGATCGACCAGTGCCTGGGCGAGTTCGTCGGCGGCAGGGTCGAGGTCAGTTTCACCCCGCATCTGGTACCGATGGGCCGCGGGATCTTCGCCACCATCTATGTCCGGCTGAAAGACGGGGTGGAGGTCGCGGACCTGCAGGAGCGGCTGGCGGAGACTTATGCGGAGGAGCCGTTCGTCCACGTCCTGCCGCCCAAGAGCCTGCCCTCGGTCAAGCAGGTGCGCGGCTCCAACCACTGCCTGATCGCGGTGCATCCCGACCGGGCGGCGGGCCGGGCGATCCTGCTCTCGGTGACCGACAACCTGGTCAAGGGCGCCTCGGGGCAGGCATTGCAGAACATGAACGTCATGGCCGGCTTTGCCGAGACCAGCGGGCTCACCATCGGCCCGCTCTACCCGTGAGCGTCACGCCCGCCGACATCGAGGCAGCGCGAGCGCGGATCGCCGGTGCGGTGGCGTGCACCCCGCTCCGGCTGTCGCGCACCCTGTCCGAGATCACCGGTGCCGACGTTCACCTGAAGTTCGAGAACTTCCAGTACACCGCCTCCTTCAAGGAGCGGGGTGCCCTCAACCGGCTGCTCCAGGCCGATCCGGCGAAGCGGGCGCGCGGCGTGATCGCGATGTCGGCCGGCAACCACGCCCAGGGCGTGGCCTATCACGCGGCTAGGCTCGGCATCCCCGCCACGATCGTGATGCCGGCCTTCACCCCGATCGTGAAGGTGGAGAACACCCGCAAGCTGGGGGCCCGGGTCGAGCTGTCCGGCAGCGGGGTCGAGGAGGCGGCCGACCATGCCCGCCAGATCGCCTCGGCCGAGGACCTGCTGTTCATCCACCCGTTCGACGACCCGCAGGTGATCGCCGGCCAGGGTACGCTCGCGCTGGAGATGCTGGACGAGGTGCCCGAGCTGGAGGTGCTGGTGGTGCCGGTCGGCGGCGGCGGGCTGATCTCGGGGATGGCCATCGCCGCGAAGGCGCGCAAGCCGGCCATCGAGGTGGTGGGCGTGGAGGCGGCCCTCTATCCCACCGTTTGGCGGCTGCGGCGCGGCCTACCCATCGAGGCGGGTGGCCCCACCATTGCGGAGGGCATCGCGGTCAAGCAGCCGGGCAAGGTGACCCTCCCGATCATCGACGCGCTGGTCGACGATGTGATGTTGGTGGACGAGGCGGCGCTGGAGACCGCCGTGCTGATGCTGCTCGAGATCGAGAAGACCGTGGCGGAGGGTGCGGGTGCAGCTGGCCTGGCGGCCCTTCTGGCCAATGCCGACCGCTTCCGCGGCCGCAAGGTCGGGCTCGTGCTGAGCGGCGGCAACATCGACAGCCGGCTGCTCTCGGCGGTCATCCTGCGCGGCCTGGTGCGGACCGAGCGGATGGTGCGCTTCCGGGTCAGCCTGCCCGACCGGCCGGGCAGCCTCACCCAATTGACCGCGCTGATCGCGCGCTGCGGCGGCAACGTGGTGGACGTGGCGCACCAGCGGGCGTTCGCGCGGCTCTCGGTCATGCTGACCGATGTCGACGTGACGATCGAGACACGCAACACCCTGCATGCCCAGCAGATCCGCAACAGCTTGGCCGCGGAGGGCTTCCCGGTACGCGGCCTGGACGAACCGCGCATGACCAGCGGATTGTGATCCGATATAGGATCAAATTCTTTAACCGCGCCCCAACTTCTGGTAGATATCGGGCTCCGTCCCATGCCTCGGAGCGGCCCGGTGCGTGTCCTGATCCTGGCGACCACCCCCAGCCTCGCTGCCGGCCTCGCGCGCGAGCCGGGCGAACGGCTCGACCTGCGCAGCGCCGCCGGCTTGGCCGAAGCCATGCTGCTGCGCGAGCGGCCGGGCTGGCAGCCGGACGCGATCCTGTCCGAGCTGACCCTGCCCGACGGCGAGGGCAGCGAGATCGTGGACGCGCTGGGCCAGGCCTTTCCGGCGGTCCCGCTCCTGTTCGCCACCGCCGGGACCGGTCAACTCCGCCGCCAGCTTCAAGCACTGGCCCTGCCCGCCCCCGCCCCGGCAGCGCGGCCGCCGGGTAACGAACAGCGCGAGTTGCTGGGGGAGATCGAGATCCTGGCGCGCCGCGCGGCGGAGCGGGCGGTGAGCCAGGCGGTTGACCGGTTGATGACGAGGCTGGGCCTGGACGACGAGCAGGGGGTAAAGAACGCGATCCGGCTGGCCCGCGCCTATGAGAACGCGCGTGAGCGGTTCTGGTCGGCGGTGACCTTCGGTCTGGCCAGCGGCCTGCTGATCGCACTGGGCGTGGGCCTGATCGCCCTGGTCAAGGGTGGCCAGCTGGCGCCCTGACCGGTCGGATCATCCGCCGGTAGCGCCCCTCTCCCGAGCCCGAAGATCCCGTCCTTCATATCCGGATATGACTTCAATCAACACGGCCTCTCCGTGCCTAGTTTCCTGTTTTTTTGCAGATTTCCGATTTGTTAACCATGTTATAGCGCAGCCCTGCGCACTAGATGACTGCGCTGCACGACTGAGCATCAGCCATCACATCCGCAATATTTTGGAACCATCCATTTTTTCAGGCAGGGATAGAGCATGGCCGATATTCGTCTCGCCTCCTCCATGGCGATCGTCGGGAGCGTCCTGACTGGCCCGGGCGCATTCTGGGCATGCATGGTACTCTCGCCGCCGAAGGCTTCGCCAGTTCATGGCTAATCCCGATCGGCGCCGCCATCGGCCTCGCCTGCCTGCTGGCAACGTCCTGGCACTATGTCCTGGGCATGTCGCAGCGCGCGCAGGGCGCCATGATCCCGCTGGTGCTCCTCCTGGGTGCGATGGTGACCGGGCTGGCGATCCTCACCTCGTCCTGGTGGCTGACCAGCGCACTTGGCGGTGGCGCGGCGCTGCGCCACCACCATCAGGCCCAGTTTGACGTGCTCGAGACGGCGCTGCGCAAGGTCCAGGACCAGGCTGGGTCGGACTATGCTGTGTTGCAGGAGATAACTGCAGCCCGTAACTCCCTGGCCCGGTTGGCCGACGATGAGGCGGCCATTGGCGCCCTAAGTGGCCAGATGAGCGTCGGACCCATTGCCCGGGATCTCCGCGAGATGTCGGCCAAGCTGGCCGAGGTGCAGGAGGCGACAGGAAGGATCATCACCAGCCGTGAGGACCTGATCGTAAGGGCGCGAACCCAGCTGGACCAGGCAAGACAAGCGTCGCTTGCAGGGATGAGCCCCAAATCGCGCGCAGGCTCACCGATGCCGGCAAGCCC
>NZ_WUJP01000658.1 GCF_009806515.1 Geminicoccus flavidas
GCGGTAGAAGCAGCTCGGTTGAGCTTGGCGGATCAGGCCCCCATCATTCATCGCACCATCGGTTCCGATCTGGCACCAGTGCCCACGATGGTGGCCCAGCTCCGCACCGCCGTCCGTGAAGCAATGAATGACCGGAAGGTGGTGGAGATCCCGCAATACCAGCCGATGACGCGCGCCGAAGCCGTCCTGCACCATGCGCAGCAGGTCAGGGCGGCCTGGGCCGCCTCGATTGCGCTGGAGTGCCTGATCTTCGCGATGCTGTGCGTGCTGGTGGTGCGTGCGCAGTTCGACCGGATGTACCCGCCGCAGGACGACCAGGGCACCCGGGTCGAGGTCACGACGCTTCGGCGTGCGGCCTGAACGGGGCCGGGTCCGCCGGGGCGGTGCCGAGTGCTGCCGCCAGATGCTCGGCGAGCAGCACGCCGGCCCGGGACAGGCCGGGCGAGCGGTGCAGGCGCAGCTCCGCGGCCGGCAGGGGCGGCAGGCCGTCGGCCAGGTCCAGGCGCCGGAGCCGGGCCGGGAAGGTGGTGGACTTCACCACGGTGACGGCCAAGCCCTCGGCGGCAATGGCGGCGACCGCCGCCAGGCTGTGGCTGACGAAGGCCAGCCGCCAGCGCCGTCCGGCCTGGTCGAGCGCGCGGATCGCCCACTGCCGGAACAGGCATCCGGTCGGGTAGAGCGCCAGCGGCAGCGGGTCCAGCCGGTGGCAGGCCTGGCCTAAGCCGGTCGCCCAGCAGGGCTGGTCCCTGCAAAGGAACTGGCCCTCGCCCGCCCCTTCCGGATGCAGGGCGACCACCAAGTCGAGATCCGCGCCCAGCCGCTCCGGCATGCTCCCGGTCAGTCCCGTCTCCATCGCCACCTGGACCTGCGGGTAGGAGCGGGTGAAGGCGGCGAGCAGGCCCGGCAGCACCTGACTGCCATAATCGTCCATCACGCCCAGCCGGACGATGCCGGCCAGGTCCGGGGCCTGGAGGCTGGCCAGCGCCTCGGCCTGGAGCGCCAGGATCCGTCGTGCATAGTCCAGCAGGTTTTCGCCGGCGGGGCTGAGCTCCACCTGGACGGTGCTGCGGTGGAACAGCGCCGTGCCCAGCCGCTCCTCCAGCCGGCGGATCTGCATGCTCACCGCGGACTGGGTACGGTGGAGCAGACGTGCCGCGCGGGTGAAGGACCGGAGGTCCGCCACCGCCACGAACGCCTTGAGCAGGTCGGGGTCGAGGTCAGGCATGCCCATCATTTTCCGTGATGATGCTTATCAAGCCAATGCCATTCCTTGATGGGTAGGATGAAGCTATTCCGCCGGCAAGCGACATGGCGGGAGCGGGACAGGCGATGGAATGGCTGGGCGTGCTCGCGGCTGTCCTTTCGAGCGGGCTCGGCGGCACGTCGGTGGGTGCGACCCGCTATCTGGCGGAAGCCCTCGATCCGCTGACCCTGGGCGCGCTGCGTTTCGGCATCGGTGCGCTGCTGATGCTGCCCTTGGCCCTGCGCGTGCCCGGCGGCCGGCCGCAGCCGGACGAGTGGCCGCGCCTGATCGGGCTGGGCCTCCTGTTCTTCGGCCTGTTCCCGATTCTGTTCAACGCCTCGCTGATCTTCACCACCGCGGCGCGCGGCGGCCTGGCCCTGTCGACCTTGCCGCTCCTGACGATGCTGGCCGCCGCCCTGCTGGGGGTGGAGCGCCTGACGCTCCGCAAGAGCCTGGGCGTGCTGGTCGCGATGGTCGGGGTCGCCGCGGCACTGCTGCTTTCCCTGGCCAACGCTCCCGAGGGTGCCTGGCGGGGCGACCTGCTGATGGTCGCGGCCGCCGGCTGCATGGCGCTCTACAATGTCTGGTCTAGGCGGCTGGTCCGCCGGTTGGGTGCCGTCCCGTTCGCCACGTTCGGCATGGTGGTGGGTGCCCTGTGCCTGGGTGCGGTCTCGGCGAGCATGGGCGGCCTGCCCAGCCTCGCCCGGCTCGAGACGGAGCAATGGGCGGCGGTGCTCTATCTGGGCGTGTTCGGCGGTGCGCTCACCTTCTGGCTGTGGGCGTTCGCCCTGCTCCGCACCACGCCCACCCGCGTCGCCATCTCGGTCACGGTCAACCCGGTGATGGCCGCCCTGGTCGGCGCCATGCTGCTGGGCGAACCGCTGCACTGGAGCCTGGTCATCGGCCTGGCCATGGTCGCCTTAGGCATCTGGCTGTCGGCCAGCAGCCCGGACGGCCGCCTGATCGGTACCATGCCTGCGGCCATGGGACGGCCACAGGGCTGAGCCGTGGGTCGGCGGCAAGGTGTCAGTGTCAGCGGGCGCCGGCGGGTTCACTGGCGGACGGATGCCCCACCGGGCATGCCTTAGACCAGCCCGTCGGCGCTGTTCCTGCGCTTGGCTCCCAAGCCTGCGGCCAAACCGGTCGGCGGCCGGCGGGCGGGCGGCCTGGTCGATCGGACCCGCGCGGCCACTCCCCTTTGGGCGGCTCCGGCGCCGGCACCTCGCCCGCACCAACCGCCGCCACGGCCTGCGCTCCAGTAGCCGAGCGGCTCGCACCTTCTACCAACTGACTTCCTCCGCCGCTCGTCATCACCTCCCCTCCGCCAGCCCCAGGTCAGCCGCGTCAGCCAGGCACAGGCGTAGAGGCATGCTTGTGGTTGGATAATGGATATTGTATACAATTCTGCAGCCACCATGCCGGACGGTCATGCCGAGCATTCATCGCACCGCCGCCAACCAGGTCGTCGCCGAGTTGCGCCGGCGGATCCTATCGGGCGAGCTGCCGGCGGGGGCGCATCTGCGCCAGGAGGCGGTGGCGGAGATGTTCGGGCTGAGCCGGATCCCCGTGCGCGAGGCGCTGCAGCGGCTGGATGCCGAGGGCTGGGTGCGCTTTGCGCCGCATCGGGGGGCGTTCGTGTCCGGGCTGTCGGCCGAAGAGGTGGCGGAGCTGTTCGAGCTGCGCCTGCTGCTGGAGCCGCATCTGCTCCGCCGCGCCGTGCCGCGCTTCCGGGCGGACGAGCTGGCCGGGCTGGAGCAGGCGGCGGCCGGCTTCGAGCAGGCGCTGCACAGCGGCGAGCGTGAGCGCTGGGGCGCGGCGAACCGCGCCTTTCACCGCCAACTCTATGCACCGGCCGGGCGGCCGCGCATCGCGGCATTGGCCCAGGGCTTCGACGAGCGCATGGAAGCCTATGTCGCGGCGCACCTGGGCCTGGAGGGGATCGCTCCGCGTGCGATCGCGGAGCACCGCCGCCTGGTGGATGCGGTGGCGGCCCGCGACGCCGGGCGTGCCACCGCCGTGCTGGTCGATCATCTGGAGCGGACCCGGGACGAGCTCACCGGCTGGATCGCCCGGCGGGAGAAGGCGGCATGAAGATCACCGGGATCCGCGTCTGGCGCATCGAACTGCCGCTGAAGGAGGGCAGCTATCGCTGGGCCGGCGGCAAGTCGGTGGATGTATTCGACAGCACGCTCATCGCACTCGACACCGATGCGGGTTTTACCGGCTGGGGCGAGGTCTGCCCGCTGGGGCCGGTCTATTTGCCGGCCTATGCCGCGGGCGTGCGCGGCGGCATTCGCGAGCTGGGGCCGCATGTGCTGGGGCTGGATCCTCGCGAGCACGGCCGGCTCTGGCAGGCCATGGATGGCCGGCTCAAGGGCCACCCCTTCGTCAAGTCCGGGCTGGACATGGCCGCCTGGGACCTGCTGGGCAAGGCGACCGGCCTGCCGGTGGCGACGCTGCTGGGCGGGATCATGCAGCCGGAGATCACCCTCTACCGGGCGGTCAGCCAGCTGCCGGCGGACGAGATGGCCGCCAATCTGCGCGTGCACCGGGAGAGCGGCTACCGCCGCTTCCAGCTCAAGGTGGGCGGCGAGCCGGACGAGGACATCGCCCGGATCCGGGCCTGCCACGCGGTGCTGGCGCCG
Source organism: Geminicoccus flavidas (assembly GCF_009806515.1). Taxonomy (GTDB): domain Bacteria; phylum Pseudomonadota; class Alphaproteobacteria; order Geminicoccales; family Geminicoccaceae; genus Geminicoccus; species Geminicoccus flavidus. Next base: position 3,889 of record NZ_WUJP01000658.1, read on the forward strand.
GGCGACCTTCTGGTCGCCGACGCCAATACCGGCTGGCTGCCGGCGGATGCGCTGCGGGTGGTCAACGCCGTGCGCGATCTGGACGTCTTCATCGAGCAGCCCTGCCAGAGCTTCGAGGAATGCCGTGCCGTCCGCGAGCGGACCTGCCTGCCCTTCGTGCTGGACGAGAGCATCGACGGGCTGGAGCCGCTGCTGCACGCGGCCAATCTTCGAGCCATGGACATGGTCAATATCAAGCTCAGCAAGCTGGGCGGCCTGACCCAGGCACGCCTCCTGCGCGACCTGTGCGTGCGGCTGGGCCTGCTGATGATCATCGAGGACAGCTGGGGCGGCGACGTCGCCACCGCCGCCATCGCCCATGCGGCGGCGAGCACGCCTGAGCGCAACCTGTTCGCTGCCACCGACTTCAACGGCTACGTGACCCGCAGCTTCGCCGATGGCGCCCCGCGCCGCGAGGGCGGGTTCATGCGTCTGCCGGACGGGCCGGGCCTGGGCGTGACGCCACGCCTAGACGAGCTGGGCCAACCACTCTTCACCATCACCTGACCCGCCCCCTCACCCCCGGGAGAGCTTACATGGCGATCGACTGGCATGGCGTGTTTCCCGCCGTCACCACCCAGTTCAAGGACGACGACAGCATCGACTTCGCGGCCAATGCCCGCCATGTGGAGTGGCTGCTGGAGAGCGGCGTACGCGGGCTGATCATGCTCGGCACGGTCGGCGAGAACGGCTCGCTCAGTGCTGAAGAGAAGCGCGACGTGCTCAAGGCCACCCAGGAACTGGTGGCGGGCCGGGTGCCGGTGGTGGCCGGCGTGGCGGAGAACCTCACCAGGGAAGCCTGCCGCTAT
>NZ_WUJP01000659.1 GCF_009806515.1 Geminicoccus flavidas
GCCGAGGACTGCGCAAAGATCGGCCTGGACGGGCTGATGGTCCTGCCGGGCATGATCTACAAGGCCGACCCACGCGAGAACGTCGCCCATTTCCGCACCGTGCTGGACGCCACCGACCTGCCGGTGCTCGCCTACAACAATCCGATGGTCTACGGCGTCGACCTGAAGCCGGAGACCTTCGTCGAGCTGGCCGACCAGAAGACCCTGGTGGCGATCAAGGAAAGCTCGGACGACCCGCGCCGGCTCACCGACATCGTGAACCTGACCGGCGACCGCTACACTCTGTTCTGCGGCGTCGACGACCTGATGATGGAGAGTGCCGTGCTGGGGGCAGCCGGCTGCGTGCATGGCATCGCCAACGCGTTCCCGGCCGAGACCGTGCGGATGTGGGAGCTGATGGCCGAAGGCCGCTATGCCGAGGCGCTGCCGCTCTACCGCTGGGCCACGCCCATGTTCCACCTGGATACCAGCCCGAAGCTGGTCCAGTACATCAAGTTGGTCCAGCACCTGGTCGGCCGCGGCAGCGAGCGGGTGCGTGCTCCCCGCCTGACGATCGCCGGCGAGGACCGGGCGCGGGTCGAGGCGATGGTGAAGAAGGCGCTGGCGGAGCAGCCGGGCCTCGGCTGAGCGCGCCGGGCAGGATCCCGGTTCAGCCTGTCGAAACTATTCAAGTAGTTGAAACAGGCTGGGTCCTCGGGTTCGTTTGGTAGAATAGCATTCGCGTGCGACCCGATTCGTTTCGCAAGCTCGCGTCGTGGCGGGCTAGCCGATTGCTTCCCCGAGAAGTGGCCCTTGGCTGAACCGCCCTCCCCTCCGAATGCCCGGACGCTAGACCAGCTCCATCGCGCTGACCGGGACCGAGGCGAAGTTGGGAACAGTGCAAACTCCGCTCCCGCGATCACATTGCTTCAGCCAGATCGAGGACGACGGGCGGGAAGCTCAAGCCTTTTCTGCGGTGTCTCGATGGTCATCGTCGAGGAGCAGTCCCCGGTACATCAAGCTGGTCCAGCACCTGGTCGGGCGCGGTAGCGAGCGGGTGCGCACATCGCGCCCGACGATCGCCGTGGAGGACCGCGTCAGGGTCGAGGTGATGGGCAAGAGGGCGCTGGCGGAGCGGCCGACGCCG
>NZ_WUJP01000660.1 GCF_009806515.1 Geminicoccus flavidas
GGCTGAGCCTCCGCTCAGCCCGAAAGGGCCTTTTCCGCCTCGCGGCGCATCGCGGCAAACGTGGCCGTCACATCGGCCAACTCCGTGCTGGGTGCGCCGATCGAGACCCGGACCAGCCAGCGCCCGTCCACCATGGCGGGGGTCAGGTAGGCAGCGCCTGAGCGGTTGACCGCCTCGGCCCAGGCGCGGGTGTGGCGGTCCAGCGCTTCGCCGATCAGCCCTGGCGGCTCGTGGCGCACGCAGACCGTCTGCAGCGGCACGGGTGCCAGCACCCGCCAGTCCGGCGTCTCTGCGACCAGCTTGGCCAGGGCCTGGGCGTTCGCCAGGTCGCGGCGCAGACGGGCCTGCAGCCCCACCACCCCCTGCTCACGGAGCACGAACCACAGCTTCAGCGCGCGGAAGCGCCGGCCGAGCGGGATGCCCCAGTCGCGGAGGTTGCGCACCTCCTCATCCACCGACGACTGCAGGTAGCTGGGGTTGGTGGACATGACCCGGACCAGATGCTGCGGGTCGCGCACATAATAGAGCGAGCAGTCGAACGGGACGCCCAGCCATTTGTGCGGGTTGAAGACCAGGCTGTCGGCGGCCTCGATGCCCTGCCACATCCAGCGGCATTCGGGCAGGATCATGGCGCTGCCGGCCATGGCGGCATCGACATGCAGCCAGATCCCGTGCCGGCTTGTGACCTCGGCGATGGCGGCGATCGGGTCGAGGGCCGTGGTGGCGGTGGTGCCGGTGGTGGCGACCACCGCCATCGGGCGCAGCCCGGCCGCCAGGTCGGCGGCCACCATCCCGGCCAGCGCGTCGGCGCGCATGGCATGGGCGGCATCGGTGGGCACCATCCGGACCTGGTCGCGGCCGATGCCGGCGAGCAGCGCGCCCTTCTCCACCGAGGAATGGCTGCCGGCCGACACGTAGACGGTCAGCGGGGCCGCTTCCGCCTGCAGGCCGCCATGGGCCAGGGCATAGCTGGTGGCGCGCTCGCGGGCGGAGATCAGGGCCACCAGCGTGCCGGTGGACGCGGTGTCGCCGATGACCCCCTGCCAGGCCGAAGAGAGCCCGGTCATCTGCCGCATCCAGTCGGTCACCACCTCCTCCAGCTCGGTGAGCGCCGGGGAGGACTGCCAGGACAGGCCGATCACGCCGAGCGCGGTGCTGATCAGATCGCCCAGCACCCCGGCCGGCAGGGCATTGGCCGGGAAGTAGCCGAAGAAGCGCGGATGCTGGAAGAACGACAGATGCGGGACGATCAGCCGGTCCAGGTCGGCGATCACCTGCTCGAACGGCTCCGGCGTCTCGGGCGGCGCCGCGGGCAAAGCGGCGCGCAGTTCGCCTGGCCGGCTCGGGGCCTGGACCGGGCGCCCGGGCAGGCTGGCCTGGTGGTCGGCCAGCCAGTCGATCAGGGCGTAGCCGTGGCGGCGGAACTCCTCGGGCGTCATGAGACGATGCTCTCCGGATGCGCTGCGGGGTCCATCGCCCCGGCGACCATCGGAGGCAAGCCCGTCCGTACCGGCCTGCGTCAGAGCGGCGCCACGCTCTCTGCCGCCGGCAGGATATTCTGGTTCAGGCTGAACAGATTGTCCGGATCGTACTTCGCCTTCAGCCGCGCCAGCCGCGCATGATTGCTGCCGAACGCATGCTGCACCGCTTCGGGCGCCTCCTCGCTGGCGAAGTTGCCCATGTAGCCGCCGCTCGAGAAGGGCTGCAGGGCATCCCAGGCCTGGCGCGTCCAGGCGATGTGCCGGGCGCTTTCGGCGGCATCCTGCCACTGCGCCATCAGCCCGACATTGAACTGGGCGTGGCGGAAGGCGAAGGCGGTGTCGTCCGGGGCGACCCGGCTGGCGGCCCCGCTGTAGAGCTCGACCACGAGCGCCGACATCGGCGAGGTCATGCGGTTGGCATGCTCGACCACCACGTCGATCGCCTCGTCGGTCAGGGCCTGGAGGAAGGTCGACTTCCAGTAATTATGCGTGCCGTCCGGGAAGGCGTCGTCGAGAAGACGCTGCATCGCCGGGAACGGCATGAGCTGGACTGCGTCGACCATGGGCGGGCCGAAGGCGCGCAGCGCGTCGACGGCGCGCTGGCCTTCGACCGGATCGCCGCAATGGCAGACGATCAGCCCGACCGCCGGAACCCCGTCCGGGGTGGTCAGGAAGCCGGCATAGGCGGTGAGCTCGTCCGGTGCCCCGGCCATCACCTCGCGATAGTGGCGCAGCAGGGCCGCCGCCTGGTCGCGTGGATAGATCAGGAGGCCGCCCAGCACGGTCCTGACCAGATGGGCCTGGAACAGGAAGGAGGCGGCGATGCCGAAATTGCCGCCGCCGCCGCGCAGCCCCCAGAACAGGTCGGGGTTCTGCTCGGCACTGGCGGTGACCACTTCGCCCGCGGCCGTGACGACCTCGCAGGCCAGGAGGTTGTCGCAGGTGAGCCCGTAGCGGCGCACCAGCCAGCCGACCCCGCCGCCCAGCGTCAGCCCGGCGATGCCGGTGCGGGACACCACACCGGCCGGAACGGCCAGGCCATGCAGGTGGGTCTCCCGGTCGAGGTCGCCGAGGGTGGCACCTGCCTGGACCCGCGCGGTACGCCGCTCGGGATCCACAAACACGCCGCGCATGCCGGACAGGTCGATGACCATGCCGTTGTCGCATAAACCCCGGCCGGCGACGTTGTGGCCGCCGCTGCGGACCGACAGGAGCAGGCCCTCGGTGCGGGCGAAGTTCACCGCGGCGACGATGTCGGCCACGCCGGCGCAGCGGGCGATCAGGCCCGGGCGCTTGTCGATCTGGGCGTTCCAGATCCGCCGCGCTGCGTCGTAGCCGGCATCGCCTGGCAGGATCACCTGGCCGTGGAAGCCGTTGCGGAACGCCTCGATCGATTCGCTGGCAAGCGCGCTGCCGTCGCGCCGCCTGAGCCCGGCCGTGTCCATGTACATCCTCCCGGGAGTTCACCGCTGCCGGCGGAAATCTCCACAGGAACGACTACGCGATCCCGAGGGGCAGGAACAGTGATCAGATCACTTGCGTGGCGCTGGACTATCCGGCAGCGGCCAACAACGAACCGGGGCCGGACGCTGCCGTCCGGCCCCGGTTTAGCCAGCCTGCCCGGAGGCCCAGCTCACTTCATCAGCGCCTCGGTCTGCTCGACGATCTGGGCGAGACCGTCCTCGGGCGTCACGTCCCCGCGCATCACGTTGGCGATGATGTCGCGCTGGGTCCGCCAGATGCGCACCGAATTGCCGCCCGGATAGCCCTGCCAGGGGCGCGAGCGGTCGATCTGGCTGGTGACGGTGGCGAAGTTCGGGTTGGCGTCGTAGAACGGCCCCAGGTAGTCCGGGCCGGTCGCCAGCTTGTTGGTTGGCATGTAGCCCGTGGTCTCGACCACGATCTTCTGGGCCTGCGGGCCGGTCACGAACTTGATGAACTCCCAGGCCGCCTTCTGCTTGGCCTCGTCGCTCGCCGCGATGATCGCGGCATTTCCGCCGGTCGGGAGTTTGCCCTTCTCCTTGTTGCTCACCGGGAAGGCCACGGTCCGCATCTTGAACTTGTCGCCGATCAGTTCGGTGACCTGGCGGACACGGGCCGGCGTGTCGAACTGGATGCCGGTCTGGCCGGCGACGAACTGCTGGCGGGATTCGTCGAAGTTGATCAGCTTCATCCCGCCTTCGGTGACGAAGCGCCGCGCATCTTCCAGGACGTGCAGGCCGAGCTCGTTGTTGTAGGCGACCTTGCCAGTGGCCGGGCCGTAGAGCTCGCCGCCCTCCTGGAAGATTAGGGTCTGCCAGAGCCAGTCGTCCGGCCAGTCGTGCACATTGTAGGTGAGGCCGGCCACGCCGGATGTCGCCTCCTTGATCTTCGCGGCGAGCGTGATGATCTCGTCCAGCGTTGTCGGCATGTTGTCCGGATCGCCGCCGGCCGCCCGCACCAGATCCTCGTTGACGTACATGACGCAGCTCGAGGCGGCCACGCCCAGGCCGCGCTGCACGCCATCCACCTGACCCAGGCTCAGGATCGCCGGGGCATAGTTGGCCTCGCGCCACTCGGCAGGCTCCGCCTCCAGGAGCGGGCCGAGATCGAGGACCTGGTTGCGGCGCTCCAGGGTGTGGATCAGCTCGGCCAGCAGGTGGTAGCCGGCATAATAGACGTCGGGGAGCTGGTTGGTGACGGCGGCGCGCAGCATCACCTGGTGGCCCTCGTCATAGTTCGCCGCCGGCGCCCGGTAGACGATCTTGATGTCCGGGCGCTGCTTCATGAACTCGGCAGCAATCGGCTCGTGGAACTGCGAGAAGGAAGGCTGGGTGTAGAACACGTCCAGCGTCACCTCCTCGGCCGCAAGGGCCGGCGTGCCCAGCCGCATGGCGCCCAGCGCGGTGGCCCCCAGCGCGGTGCCGGCCAGCAGAGTGCGTCGCTTCATTCCATCTTCCCCCTGAGCAATGCAGATCGCTGGTTAGAGCCCGGCCGCGACCATTATTTGACACCGGTCATCGTGATCCCCTCGATGAACCTGCGCCGGGCGAACAGGAAGGTCACCACCAAAGGTGCGGTCAGGACCGTCGCGGCGGCGGTGAGCGCGCCGTAGTTCGAGCCGGTCTCGGCATCCGCGAAATACATCATGCCGAGCGGCGGCGGTGCGAGGTTGATGTCGCTGATCACAATCAGCGGCCAGTACAGGTCGTTCCAGTGGGCCACGATCGAGAACACCGAGAAGGCGGCGATCGCCGGCCACGCGCTCGGTGTCACAATCCGCCAGACGATCTCGAACTCGCTCATCCCGTCCAGCCGCGCGGCATGGATGATGTCGTCCGGAAAGCTGCGGAAGAACTGGCGGAACAGGAAGATCCCGAACACCGACAAAAAGAACGGGACCATCATCGAGAAATAGGTGTTGAGCAGGCCCAGCCAGGCGAGCGCCACGTAGATCGGCAGGGCCGGGACCTGGATCGGGATGCACAGTGCCAGGAGCACCAGGATGAACAGGAGGTGGCGGCCCGGGAACTGGAGCTTGGCCAGCGCATAGGCACAAGGGATCGCGATCAGGAGCTGGACCACCAGGATCCCGGTGCAGACGATCACGCCGTTCAATGCGAAGCGCAGCACCGGAGCAGCCGTCAGCGCGAAGCCGTAGTTCTCGAGCCCATAGAAGCGGTCGGGCCAGAAGGACAGTTCGGCGCTGAACACCTCCTCGGGCGGCTTGATCGAGGTGACCAGCATCCAGACGAACGGCAGGAGGATGAAGACCGCGCCGGCCAGGAGGAAGGCGTGGACGAAGAACAGGCCGGTCATCCGGCGGATCATCGCGGCGGCCGGCGAGACCTCGCCTTCCGATGCGGTGCGGGTGGGCAGGGTCGCCTGCATCAGTAGTGGGTCCGCCGGTCGAGGACGAAGGTCTGGATCACCGAGAAGATCACCACGAAGGTCAGGAAGACCAGGGTCAGCACCGAGGCGTAGGCGGTGCGGAAATAATAGAAGCCTTCCAGATAGATCGCATAGAGGATCACCTCGGTGGAACCCTGCGGACCGCCCTTGGTCATCACCGCCACCGTGTCGAACAACTTGAAGGCGGTGATCGAGGTGGTGACGATCACGAACAGGGTGGTCGGGCCCAGCAGCGGCCAGGTGATGGTGAGGAACCGGTCGATACCGTTGCCTACCCCGTCGATCGCGGATGCCTCGTAAAGGTCGCGCGGGATCGAGGACAATCCTGCCAGGAACAGGATCATGTTGAAGCCGACGAGCTGCCAGATGCCGATCACGGCGAGCGTCGGCAGGGCCAGGTCCGGGTCGCTCAGGAACGGCACCTCGCTGAAGCCCAGCTTGCGCAGGGCGGCGTTGATCACGCCGAGGCTCGGGTGGAGCAGGAACTGCCAGACCGTCGCCATGGCGATCAGGGTCGAGGTCACCGGCAGGAAATAGACGATCTCGTAGAAGGAGCGGGTGCGCTTGCGCTGGTGGACCAGGACCGCCACCAGCAGTGCCAAGATCACCGAGCCCGGCAGCACGATCGCGACATAATAGAGCGTGTTGACCAGCGAGCGGCGGAACACCTCGTCGGAGAAGGCCTGGGCGTAGTTGTCGAGTCCCACCCACTCGAACGTCACCACGCCCAGCTCGTAGTCGGTGAAGCTGAGTGCGGCCAGGACCAGGAGCGGGACGACGTGGAGCGCCAGCAGCAGGAGGAAGGCCGGCAGAGCAAAGCCGGCCCCGGTCAGCTTCTGCCAGAGGAACTGGCGCCGAAACGGCATCGCCGCGACACTCATGCGCCGGTACCCCCGATCAGCGGGGCCACCGAGCGGACCGGTGGTCGGCCGGATGCCGGCGTTGCGGGCAGGGCGACCCGCTCACCGGCCGCATTGAAGACGTGGCAGGCACCCGCCTCGAACAGCAGGTCGACCGGCTCATCCGCCACGACCGACTCGTTGCCCATCACCCGGCAGGTCAGGCCGGCCTTCTCCGCACCGACGAGGTCGAAATGGAGGATCTGCTCGGGCCCGAGATTCTCGCGGCGGTGCAGCCGGGCCGGCAGGCGGACGGGATCCTGGAAGGCCGGGGCCAGCGGGGCCGGCACTACCGCCTCTGGCCGGAGCCCGACCGTGACCTCCGCGCCAGCTGGCAGGCCGGTGGCCAGGTCGATCCGGCCGCCCGGGATCTCGACCGCGCCATCCGTGCCGATCCGACCCTTGATGAGGTTGATGGTCGGGCTGCCGATGAACTGGGCGACCGTCAGGTTGGCCGGGTGGTCATAGAGCTGGGCGGGCGTGCCCAGCTGGATGATTCGGCCGCCGTGCATCATCGCCACCCGGTCCGACATGGTCATTGCCTCGACCTGGTCATGGGTCACATAGACGAAGGTGGCGCGCAGCCGGGCGTGGAGGTCGGCCAGCTCGCTGCGCATGTGCACGCGCAGCTTGGCATCCAGGTTGGAGAGCGGCTCGTCCATCAGGAACACGGCGGGATGGCGGACCATCGCGCGGCCCAGCGCCACGCGCTGGCGCTGGCCGCCCGAGAGCTGGGCCGGGCGGCGGTCGAGCAGCCGGTCGATCTGCAGCTGCTCCGCGACCGCTCCGACCTCCTGGCCGATCCCCGCCATGACCCGGCGGCGCCTGGGCGAGAGCAGGCGGACGAGTGGCAGCCGCTCGGCCATGGTCAGGCGGGCCATGGTGAGCGGCAGGGCCAGGTTCTGGAACACTGTCATGTGCGGGTAGAGCGCATAGCTCTGGAACACCATGGCCACGCGCCGCTCGTGCGGGCGCAGATGGTCGATCCCGACACCGTCCACCTCGATGCTGCCGGCGGTCTGCGGCTCCAGGCCGGCGATGATCCGGATCAGGGTCGACTTGCCGCACCCCGACGGCCCGACCAGGGTCAGGAACTCGCCATCGCCGATCGAGAGGTCGATGTCCCGCAGGACGGCCGTGTCACCAAAGGACTTGCTGATGCCACGAAGGTCGAGCTGCGCCATGGAGAAAGCCGATCCGGTCAGACGGGTCGCAGGACGGTCAGGAGACCGAGCTGCCGGGATAGATTTCGTGCAGGACGTCGTCGATCCAGAACGTCCGCAGTTCGGGCACGTCGACACGGCTGACGAACAGTTCCCTGCCCGCGAACTCGTACACCACCGCACCTAGCCGGCTCTCGCCCGGCATGCCCGGCTGCTGGTCGGGGCGCAGCGCGAAGGCGGTGGACGGCGCCCAGACATAGCGGACGCCATCCAGTTCAAAATCGTGCGACTTGTGCAGGTGGCCGGACGCGACCAGGCCGACATCGTGGTGGCCGATCAGCTCCATATAGGCCTGGCGCGGCTCGGGCTTGGCCGCCCAGTAGCCCATGTCCGGGTCCTCGGGCTCGTGAATGAACAAGGGCCGGTGCAGGAACCAGCCGATCCGCCGCCCGCCGGCACGCGCCATGCTGTCCTTCAGCCAGTCGAGCTGCGCCGCCTCCTCGGCCCGGCCGCTGCCGATCAGCATGGAGTTCAGGCCGAGCAGCCGCCACTCCTCCAGGTCCATCACCCAGTTGCCGGTGCCGAACCCCTCCCCCCAGGCGGCCAGCCGCGCGTCGTCGACCGGCTGGGCCAGGGAATCCGGGTCGCCAACGTCATGGTTGCCCGGCACGGACTGCCAAGGGATGTCCAGCCCCTGCAAGAGCTCGGCGCAGTAGGGAATGTCGCGAGCATCGCCCGCACCATCCAGGGTGACGTCGCCGGTATGGATCAGCAGGTCGGCGTCCTGCCTGTCCGCCCAGGCCTGGACCTTGCCCCAGTTGCCCAGGAAATGCCGCTTGGCGAAGCCGACATGGGTGTCGGAAATCTGCAGGACCTTCGTCATCAGCAGCCACGTCCCGCGAAGAAGATCGCTGCGCGGCGGCAAAGCGCCTGCCACGTCCAACTCTTGGGCATGTCACATCCTGCGGGGCGTCATTCTAGTTGCCGCCAGTCTCGCAGGGGATCCGGCAGGCTGCAACCCGACGAAAGCAAGCAGGTTGCAAGATGACGCGAAAAGGGCCGGACGTCGCCGCCCGGCCCTTCCCAGTATGCTCGAAGCTGACTTGCCGGCTCAGCGCTTGCTGAACTGGAAGCTGCGGCGGGCCTTGGCCTTGCCGTACTTCTTGCGCTCGACCATACGCGAGTCACGGGTCAGGAAGCCGCGGACCTTCAGCGCCGGGCGGGTCGCGGGGTCATAGGCCACCAGCGCATGGCTGATGCCGTGGCGCACCGCACCGGCCTGACCCGACAGGCCGCCGCCGGCCACGGTCGCGACGATGTCGTAGCGGCCGAGCGCCTGGATCTGCTCGAACGGCTGGTTGACGATCATCTGCAGGGTCGGCCGGGCGAAATAGGCCGGCATTTCCTTGCCGTTGATCGTGAACTTGCCGGTGCCCGGCTTCACCCACACCCGGGCCACCGACTCCTTGCGGCGGCCAGTGGCATAGGCGCGGCCCTGGGCGTCGATCTTGGGCTGTGCGGGTGCGGCCACCGGCTCCACGGGAGTGGCGGGGCGCAGGCGGGCGAGTTCGGAGAAGGAACGGGCGGTCTCGGCCATGGATCTGCTCAGGCTGCGGTGCGGGCGTTCTTGGTGTTCAGCGCGGCGAAGTCGACCTTGGTCGGCTGCTGCGCCTGATGCGGATGCTCCGCACCCTTGTAGACGTGGAGCTTGCGCATCACGTCGCGGCCGAGCGGGTTGCGGGTGATCATCCGCTCCACCGCCTTCTGGATCACCCGCTCGGGGAAGCGGCCGTCCAGGATCTTGTCGGCATGGGCCTCGCGGATGCCGCCCGGGTGACCGGTGTGGCGATAGTAGACCTTTTGGGTCCGCTTGTTGCCGGTGAGGACCACCTTCTCGGCGTTGATGATCACCACGTGATCACCGGTGTCCATGTGCGGCGTGAACATCGCCTTGTGCTTGCCGCGCAGCCGGTTGGCCACGTAGCTCGCGAGCCGGCCCAAGACGAGGCCTTCGGCGTCGATCAACAGCCAGTCGCGCTGGATGTCGGCCGGCTTGGCGGAATAGGTGCCCATCAGATCAACTCACTTCTGCCATCAACGCTACCTGACGGCAGCCACAAGACGTTCATCGCCGGGAGCCGATGCCTCCAGCGGTGCGCGGTCGTTTAGCGGCGACCCCTGCTCCCTGTCAAGCCGGCGCTCGGTCAGGGGCGCGGCCTGGAGGGATCGCGTAGGTGCCGACCGCGTGCGCCACCGGGTGGTCGCTGCCTTCGGACAGCAGCCTGACCTCGGCGATGGCCAGGGTGCGGCCCAGCCGGAGCAGGCGGGCCTCCGCCAGCACGTCGGCATGGCGGGGCTTGGCCAGGAAGTGGAAGGTTAGATCGGTGGTAACGCACAACGGTTCGTGGCCGATCCTGGCCAGGATCGCACCCCACAGCGCGATGTCGGCCAGCGTCATCATGGCCGGACCCGACACAGAGCCGCCCGGGCGCAGCGCCGTGACCGACCAGGGCAGGCGCACCACCGCGCAGTCGTGATCGAACCGGTCGACCTTCAGGCCGAGCGCTGCGGCGAGCGGCACGCTGCCGAGCGCCAGCGCTTCGAAGCCTGCGGCATCCAGAGGCTCTAGGGGTGAGGAAGACACGTTCGACACTGGGGCAAGAGTTCCATTCGGCCAGCTCTGCGCCCTCCTTGCCGCATCCGCGCTGCCGGGGCCAGCCCGCACGGCCGCGCCGCAAGCTGCACGCGTCGCGCCTGCTCCAGCGCCAGGATCATCCCGCCGGACTGCCTCAGCCGGGGGAGATAGGTATCGAGCACGAGCAACTGATATGGGAAGTAGAGCCCAGCGGACGGCGGCGGATCGCCATCCAGCCCGAGCAGCCATTCGAGCGCCATCGCGACGCCCAGCCCGTCGGCGGCATCTGTCCTTCAGGATGGACGACCGAATGACGGGTGCGCAGCGAGCGGCCGGCATGATCCTCGCTTGCCAGCTCAATGACGATCTCGGTCGCGATCGGCTCGCCGCGCCGGCGGGTTGAACTCACGCCGGTCGCAAGATCGCCGCGGACGTTCGGCGCGCCGGCCGCCGTCGCCAGACCGACCACGTCGTAGGTGACAGGGCGGACGCCATCATCTCGGTCCCGTCGACCGCGCGGAACCTGGACTTGGCATCGTCGCCGACGCGCCAGAAATAGCTGCCGTCGCGACGGGCGAGTGCCGCGAGCATGGTCTTGGTCAGGCGCTTCAGGTTGTCGACCTGGGCCGGCACCGACATCCTCATCATCGAGCAGCGCGCCGATCGCGATGTCATGGACCCGGCGAAACGCGTGGGCGAACTCGAGCGTCGGGACCGTCGTGGCACCGATCAGCCATTCTGCGCCGAGGACGACCGGTGATGGCTCTGGCCGGTGCATGTAGGCCGCCATCTCGGGCCGATCTCGTGCAGGCCCGACGAGATGCTGATCTAGGGCATACCCCGTGCCTGAGCGAAGCGGAGCGCGGCGATCCGGTCGTCCTTGAAGAAGAGGGCGGCTGCGCCGACCTCGCGCCCGCCGAGCCCGAGATCGTCGGTGGCCAGGTCGAGCATTACGCTCCTGGGTTGCCGATCCGGGCCGCGGCCTGCTCGGCGCTCGCGAGATCCCGGCCGCCGATCAGCAGCCGCAGGCTGGAATGTGCGGCCTGCAGGGGCCCGTGCCGTCCAGCCACGCCGGAATCACCAATGAGATGAACGGGAGCCAGTGACACCGAGCATGCCTCTCCAGTTCAGGCAGGAAAACTTGAAGACGCCGGGAAGCCGGACCGCCTCGCCGATGGGGAGGACGACAGCCAGGAACCTGGTCGCGGCAGCCCCCGTGCAGACTCCGCCGCGGGCTCCCCTTGCATCGATGTCCTGCGGATCCATGCCGTGTACGGTAGTACGATGCAGGCGAGGTTCACCGGACCTTCGATAATGGAGTGGATTGCGCCCACCTGCACCAGCCATCAGCCCCCGGGCTGATGGCAAGCGCCGTGCTGTTCAGGGAAGGATCGCGGTCACGCGGATCTCGATGCGCATCGTCGGCAGTCCCAGGGCCGCCACCCCGAGCTGCGTCCAGATGGGGGCGTGGTTCGGCATGTAGTGGCGGTACAGCCTGGCCATCGTTGCGTTGACCTCCGGGGGGAAGCCGCCGACATGGTAGGAATTGACGTGCACGACGTGCTCCCAGCCGGCACCGGCAGTCGCGAGAGTCCGTTCCACGTTGCGGAACGCCTGGGCGATCTCGTCCTCGAGCGACTCCGGGATCTGCAGATCGTCATTCCAGCCGCCCTGGCCCGATATCTCCACGCGGTTACCGATCTTCACGGCCTGCGCGTAGTGCAGGAGTTCCAGCAGGCGCTCCCCGTAGCCGGGGGTGATGAAGAATTCCGGCTTTGCCATTCGGCTGCTCCGTTCTGGTGGGCGATCGGGATTGCCAGTGGCGGTTCAGGCGATGGCGCCGCCATCCACCGTGACCACGGTCCCGGTGATCTGCCGTGCCGCGGGGCTGGCGAGAAAGGCCACGGCGGCCGCCACGTCCTCCGGCGTGCCGTAGCGACCAAGCGCGGTCAGAGCGCGCTGGCCTTCGGCCTGCTCGCTATTGGCCGGGTTCATGTCGGTATCGGTGGAACCCGGCTGAACCAGGTTCACGGTGATGTCTCGGGGCCCCAACTCGCGGGCGAGGCCCCGCGTCAGGGAGAGGAGTGCCGACTTGGTCAGCGAGTACACCGTCACGTTCGGGAACGGGACGCGCTCGCCCAGGCCCGAGCCGATGGAGATAATGCGCCCCCCTTGCTGCAGGTGCGGGATGGCGGCCTGCGCGGCCAGCACGGGTCCGCGCACGTTGACGTGCAGAAGGGCGTCGATCTCGGCGAGGCTGATGTCCGTGAACGGACCATAATGGGCGATGCCGGCGTTGTTGACCAGGATGTCGAGGCCGCCCAGCCCTTCGACCGCCTCCTCGACCGAGCGCTTAACGGCCGCGGGATCGGCAATGTCAGCCTGAATGGCAAGCCCCTTTTGCCCCTTGCCCTCGATCTCCCGGACGACCGCAGCGGCGCGATCGGCCGAGCGCTCGAACGTGATGGCCACATCCGCCCCCTTGTCAGCCAGCGCCAGCGCGATGCTGGCACCGATGCCGCGCGAGCCGCCCGTAACGAGGGCGCGCTTGCCAGACAGTTCACTCATGGCTCAACCCTTCTGTATCGATTGATACAGAAATAACTAGGAGCATTGAGGAAGCGGATCAAGGGATATATATGTAGTGACCGATGCAGAAATCGGGACAGACCGTGTCAGCCGACGAAACGGCACCGGCCCGCCCACGCGGGCGGCCTCGCGCCTTCGACCGGGAGGCGGCCCTGGCGAAGGCCACCCGCCTGTTCTGGCTCAAGGGCTATGAGGCGACCTCGATCTCCGACCTGACCGAGGCGATGGGGATCGGCTCACCCAGCCTGTACGCCGCCTTCGGCTCGAAAGAGGCGCTCTATCTCGAGGCGCTGCGCTATTACGCCGACCATTACGGCGATCTCGTCTGGGGCAGGTACGGCTCGGCGGCGACAGCGCGCCAGGCGGTCG
>NZ_WUJP01000661.1 GCF_009806515.1 Geminicoccus flavidas
AATGCCTTCTGCTGGATTCGGCCTCGGCCCTGACCGACACGTGCGACGGCAACCCGCCAGGCTGCATGGTGACGCTCTCGTCGGCCGGCTGCGGGGGGCATGCCGAGCTCGACGCGCGGATGCGCTCGGCGCGGGCCGCCATGCTCGACCGCCTGGAGGCGCGCCTCGGCAAGGCGGTGGCCGAGGGCGAGCTTCCGGCCTCGATCAATGTCCAGGCACTGGCCCGGTTCGTCCAGACCGTCCAGAGCGGCATGTCGATCCTGGCCCGCGACGGCGCGGGTCGCAGCGAGCTGGAAGCCGTGGCCAGGATCGCGATGCTGGGCTGGGATGCCCACACCCGGGACGGCGACAGCAGCTGATCCGTTGCCGTCAGGGGTGGGAGAGCCCAGCCCGACACTATATTGAGGGTTCCAGCCAGCCCTTCACAGGCCGCATCCGCGCTTCCGGGACCAGTCCGCCATGTCCGGCACCATCATCCAGAACGAGCCACTGATCCTGCGGGACGACCAGGACGGGGTCGCCACGCTCACCCTCAACCGGCCCAAGGCCTTCAATGCCCTGTCCCGGCCGGTCCTGGCCGAGCTGGAGGCGCAGCTCGACAAGATCGCCGAGGACCGCTCGGTGCGGGTCGTGGTGCTGACCGGGCACGGGGCCGCCTTCTCGGCCGGGCACGACATGAAGGAGCTGGCGGCCGACCGCAGCGAGGCGGCGCTCACCGAGCTGTTCAGCCACTGCTCCCGGGTGATGGTGAAGCTTGCCCGCCTCCCGCAGCCGGTGGTTGCGCGGGTGGACGGGATCGCGACCGCGGCCGGCTGCCAGCTCGTCGCCGCCTGCGATCTCGCGATCTGCACCGAGGAAAGCCGCTTTGCCACGTCCGGCGTGAAGTACGGCCTGTTCTGCGCGACGCCGGCCGTGGCGCTGCGCCGGGCCGTGCCGCAGAAGGCAGCGCTGGAGATGCTGTTCACCGGCGACTTCATCAATGCCGCCGAGGCGCTGCGCGTAGGATTGGTGAACCGGGTGGTCGCCAAGGCGGAGCTGGACGGGGCGGTGCGGGACCTGGCGGCCCGGATCGCGGAGAAGCCGTTCGACGTGATCGCGCTCGGCAAGCGGGCCTTCTACGACGAGGCGGGGATGGGGCTGGAGGAGGCCTACCGGCACGCCACGGAAGTGATCGTCCAGAACGCGGCCGGCCCGGATTTCGGCGAGGGGGTCGCCGCGTTTACCGAGAAGCGCAAGCCGGTCTGGCCGAACGGTTGAGCCACCCCCGCACCCTGCCCTTCCCTGCCGCCTGGACCGCCATGACCGCCCCCCTGCGCTACGCCGATGCCGACCTCCGCCGGATCCTGAAGGAGGTGAAGACCATCGCCATGGTCGGCGCCTCGATGAACGAGATGCGGCCATCCTACTTCGCCATGCTCTATCTGCAGGGCAAGGGCTTCCGGGTGATCCCGATCAACCCGCGTTATGCCGGCCAGACCCTGCTGGGCGAG
>NZ_WUJP01000662.1 GCF_009806515.1 Geminicoccus flavidas
ACGGTCTATCCGGACCTCCAGTCCCTGCCGGTCGTGCCGGACATGGTCGACATCTTCCGCCGCTCCGAGGACGCGCCGCCGATCGTGGACGAGGCGATCCGGATCGGCGCCAAGGTGGTGTGGATGCAGCTGGGCGTGCGCCACGAGGAGGCGGCGGCCAAGGCGGAGGCGGCCGGTCTCACCGTGGTGATGGATCGCTGCCCCAAGATCGAGTACGGCCGGCTGTTCGGCGAGATCGGCTGGATGGGGGTCAACCGCGGCATGATCTCGTCCAAGAAGGGCCAGGCCATGCAGCTCTCGAAGTTCCGGGCCAAGCCCTGAGCCAACTGGCTTCCGGGCTGTCGAAGCTATTCAAGCCGTTGAAATGGGACGGGTCCTCGGGTCCGTTTCGCAGAAATCAGCTTCGCGCACGCTGCCGGCCGCTTCATCCGGAACAGCCTACCATCATCGCATCGGACGACCTGTCATGAAAGGTCGTCCTTCCCGCAGCCGAAGCCTGCTCAGTTGCGGCGCGCCGCATAGCCGGGCGGCAGTTCCTCGGGTCCGCACGCGATCACCGTCTCGTCGTCTCGCGCGCATTGCTCGACGAAGGTGATCGTGGCGAAGGAATCGACCAGCTCGATCGGATAGGTCGGCCCGACATCACGATAGGCGAGCATCCGGTCGATCTGCGGGTTCTGGAAGCCCACGATCTTGTGCGGCGCGTCCGCCACCCAGCGCGGGAAGAAGATGGCGCCGTGCAGGCGGCGCTCGACCAGGTTGACGGCAAGGCTGACGCCGGTCCCGGTCGGCTCGACCCAGGACATTCGGAACACCCCATCGGCCAGCCGGACGATATGCGCTTCCTGGCTCTTCACCCAGCGGCCGGCCACGATACCGCTGTGCACCCGGTAGTCCAGGTGGCGCTCGTTCTTGATGTAGGTCTCGTACTGCCAGCCATTGTCGTAGGTGTAGATGTAATGCTTGCCGACAAAGCCGGCGATCTCGGCGGGCCGGGTCGACGCGAAGAGTTCGGGCATGGGGTCTCCCTGACCATGGACGGTGACGTACGGAGCAATGCCGTAGCATCCCCGATGCATGGTTGTATTCCCCGCCGATCCTGTCCCTGAGGCAGAAGGTGCCGGCGTGGCCCAGTCGGGCACTCCGCGGCTGGGCATGCAGGCCGGTCATGGCCTTGCGCATGACCGTGCCGGAACTGCTGCCGCAGGCATGCGTTGCTCTGGTCTGAACGGGGCAGCCCGCCTTCGTCCTGGGTCCTCGTCGGAACGAATTCCAACGCCCGTCAGGCCGGAGCGGCCGGACCGCCGGCTCGCCCCTGACGGCCATGGCAGGAGCACCCGGCATGAGCACGCTGTTCACGCCGATCCGGGTCGGCAATCTCGAGCTGGCCAACCGGATCGTCATCGCGCCGATGTGCCAGTACTCGGCCGTCGATGGCTGCATGACCGACTGGCACCTCATCCATCTGGGCCATCTGGCCCTTTCCAGCGCTGCGCTCCTGACCATCGAGGCGACCGCCGTCCTGCCCGAAGGGCGGATCACCTATGCCGATGTCGGGCTCTGGGACGACCAGACCGAGGCGGCGATCGCGCGCACGCTGGAGAGCGTGCGGCGCTGGTCGGAGATGCCCATCGCCATCCAGCTGGCCCATGCCGGCCGCAAGGCATCGACCGAGGTCCCATGGCAGGGTGGTGCTCAGATCCCGCCCGGCCAGGCGAATGGCTGGCAGACGGTGGCACCGTCCGCGGTCCCCTATGAGGCGGACGAGCACCCGCCGGCAGCACTCGACCGGGACGGCATGGCGCGGGTGCGGGATGCGTTCGTGGAGGCGGCGCGACGGGCCGCGCGGCTGGGGATCGAGGCCATCCAGATTCACGGCGCGCACGGCTATCTGCTGCACCAATTCCTCTCGCCGCTCTCCAACCGCCGCGACGATGCGTATGGCGGCAGCCTGGAGAACCGCATGCGCTTCCCGCTCGAAGTCTTCGACGCGGTGCGTGCCGCGTTCCCGGCCGATCGCGGCGTGTCCATGCGGGTGTCCGGCAGCGACTGGGTGGAAGGCGGCTGGGACATCGACCAGACCATCGCCTTCACCCAGGCCCTCGAAGCGCGCGGCTGCGCTGCCTTCCATGTCTCGAGCGGCGGGCTCGATCCGGCCCAGCGGATCCCCGTGGGGCCGAGCTATCAGGTACCGCTGGCACGGGCCGTGAAGGCGGCAACAAGGATGCCGGTGATCGCGGTCGGGCTGATCACCGAGTTCGAGCAGGCCGAGGCCATCGTCGCCACCGGTGATGCCGACCTGATCGCGCTCGCGCGGACGATTCTCTACGACCCGCGCTGGCCCTGGCATGCGGCGGCCCATCTCGGCGGACATGTCACGGCACCTGCCCAGTACCTAGCATCACGGCCGCGACAGCATCGCGACCTGTTCGACATCGGGCACTGAGCGGTCATCCCATCGTCAGCGCCACGCCAGCGGATCCGGCTACGCGACGACGAACATGTTCCTGCCCCTGCAGGACAGGGCGATCCGAGTGGGAGGCGTTTCCCGGCAAGCAGGAGCGGGCCAGGGCTTGCGGTCACCCGTCGGCGTCCGGTGCCTGCAGCGCGACGTGGCGCAGATCGCACCGGCGCCTCCCCGCTTCCCGGCTCGCTGAAGCGAGGCGTGCCACTGAATACTGATCGCAGGTCGAGCTAACAGAGCGGAAATCACGATCTATTTGACACGCTCCTCTCAGGCAACTACAAAATGAATATATAATTCAGGGATGGATAATATGGTAACCCAAACTGGGACGATCGGAAACGATATTCTACATGGCAGCAGCGGCGGGGATCGGATTTCGAGCCTAGCCGGTCATGACATTGTTCACGCCTTTGGGGGCGACGACCAGATCGACCTCGGCCCCGGCCACGACCTCGCCTTTGGCGGGCGCGGCCTCGACCTCATCGAGGGCGGGGCCGGCAACGACATCATCCACGGCAACGAGGATGCCGACCACCTGAGCGGCGGTGACGGTGATGACCGGCTCTATGGCGGAGCCGACGTAGATCAGCTTTTCGGGGGGATGGGCGACGACTTCATTTCGGGTGGAAGCGGCGATGACAATGTCGTCGCCGGTGTGGGCAACGACATCGTCTATGCGGGCAGCGGTGACGACCATATCGACGATGCCGGCGGCGTGAACTTCATCGACTGCGGTGACGGTGACGACCATTTCCGCGGCATGTCTGCCTCCTGGGCCGGGCAGCCGGTGCAGGGTAGCCACAATGTGGTCCATGGCGGCAACGGGCAAGACGTCATCGTCGGCGGCGGCGGGCACAACTCCTATTACGGCCAGGCCGGCGACGATTTCCTCCAGGGCGGCGAAGGCGACGATCGCCTGGACGGCGGGGCCGGCAACGACCAACTCTATGGCCAGGCCGGCAACAACGTCATGATCGGTGGAGCCGGCGA
>NZ_WUJP01000663.1 GCF_009806515.1 Geminicoccus flavidas
CGATGTCCTCACCGTGAGCGGGCTCGGCCAGTTCCGCGCGGATGGCCAGACCGACCGGATGTGGGGCGGCACCGGCGCCGACAACTTCCGGATCGAGTTCGAGGTGCCGGGGAACCCCGACCTGGACCCGGATCAGGGGAATCACCTGAACCCGATCATCGCCGACTTCGTGAGCGGCGAGGACCAGTTGTCAATCAGTTGGACGGATTCCCGGGGCCCCGACCCGGAGAGCGACTTCTTCCTGGCGATCACGGCGGACATGCTGGACAGCAACCAGGATGGCGCCCTGAACGCCGACGACATCGGTTTCGAACTTGCCACGGCCACGCTCGGCGACCGGACAGAGCAGGCGCTGGTCATTCACACCGGGCAGCTGCATCACCTCGACCAGCGCATGTTCGGCCTGGGTGACATCACCCTGATGGGCGTGACGGAGCTGCGCATGGAGGACATTGGCCGCTAGCCGGGACCGCCCGCGCCTGCCCGCGTCGCTGCGCCCTCACCCCGTCGGGATGGTCAGCAGCGGCTGCTGGCGGTCGGAATCGGTCTGGGCCAGGGAGACGAGCAGCATCAGCAAGGTGAAGGTCCGCTTGCTGGCATAGTCGCGGTCGTCGATCCAGAACCAGCCATCGCCATAGTCGACCTCGACATAAGCGCCATCCGGCCGCTCCTCGGCCGCCTCGATGCGCAGGACCGGCTGGCTCGGCACGTCGGTGACGGTGGCGGGTGTGCGGCCGGATTCCACGTCGGCCGCCGGCACCTTGATGCGTCCGGCCACCTCGAGCAGCACCTCCAGGAGCGGGCGGGTGATCATCCGGATCTCGTGACCGTCGCCGGCACCCGACCCGTAGACCAGCGGGAACTCGTTCTCGTCGGGATCCAGGCCGAGCAGGATCCGGATGTCCTGGACCCGCCGGTCGGTGCCGCGGCTCTCGTCGACCAGCACGAAGCGCGGCCGGCCCAGGCCGTCGCGCTCGGTGCGGATCCCCAGCACGCCCGTGGTGCGCAGCACGCGGAACCGGTCGATCACGATCTCCCAGCGCGGGTGCGCCGGGATCGATTCGCCGGGCCGGGTCGAGCCGTTCGACAGGCCGTTCATCGAGCTCACCGTCAGGCCGAACACCATCTCGGGCGGATAGCCGGTAAGACCCAGCACCGCGACCACGCCCGGCGGCAGAGGCTGCAGGAGCCGCTCGGACAGGGCGGCACCGGCCACCGGCTGCCAGGTGATGGTGGGCCGGTCGATATAGCGGCCATCCACCGAGAGCCGGACGTTCTCGCCCAGGTCCAGGCCGCTGGTGAGCGCGGTGCCGGTGCCGATCCCGCTCTCGAACTGATAGCCGGCCACGACCGAGCCGATGTCCAAAAAGCTGACATGGTCGCCATAGCGCAGCCGCACCACCGCACCCAGCACCTGGCGCTTGGCGGCATCGGCGATGGCCTCGGTATAGTCGCGCTGGTCGCGCACGATGGTGAGGGGCCCGATCGAGGCGCAGGCGGACAGGAGTCCAGGCAGGGCGGCCAGGAAGGAGCGTCGCGCGAGCTTCATGGGTGCGGACCATGCCGGAAACCGGCGGAGCTTGAAAGTTATGGGCTTCTCATGCAGCACCGCGTCACATGCCGGATGGGAGACAGTCGATGGCGGAAGAGACGGGCTACGGGTTCGAGACGCTGGCGGTGCATGCGGGGGCGGCCCCTGACCCGACCACGGGTGCCAGAGCGGTGCCGATCTACCAGACCACCTCCTACGTGTTCGACGATGTCGACCACGCGGCGGCGCTGTTCAACCTCCAGAAGTTCGGCAACATCTACAGCCGCCTGACCAACCCGACCGTGTCGGTGCTGGAGGAGCGGCTCGCGGCCCTGGAGGGCGGCACGGCCGCCTGCGCCACCGCGTCCGGCCATGCCGCGCAGTTCCTGACCTTCCTCAACCTGCTGAGCCCGGGCGACCATGTGGTTTCGTCCAACCGCCTCTATGGCGGCTCGATCGCGCAGATGAGCGGCACCTTCCCGCAGTTCGACTGGCATGTGAGCTTCGTCGACCCCAGGGAGCCGAACAACTTCAAGGCGGCGATCACGCCCAAGACCAAGGCGCTGTTCATCGAGAGCGTGTCGAACCCGGACGGGATCGTCGCCGACATCGAGGCAATCGCCGGGATCGCGCATGCGGCAGGCATCCCGCTCATCGTCGACAACACCCTGCCCAGCCCCTACTTCTGCAACCCGCTGAAATGGGGGGCGGACATCGTCGTCCACTCGCTCACCAAGTATCTGGGCGGCCAGGGCAACTCGGTAGGCGGCGGCATCGTCGAGGGCGGCCGGTTCGACTGGGCGCAGAACGACAAGTTCCCGCTCATGACCAAGCCCACCCCGGCCTATCATGGTCTCAGCTTCTACGAGACCTTCGGCACCTTCGCGCTGACCGTGCGCAACAAGGCGATCGGGCTGCGCGACATGGGCCCGGCCATGTCGCCATTCAACGCCTTCCTGATCCTGAACGGGATCGAGACCCTGCCCTTGCGCATGCAGCGGCACACCGAGAACGCCGACAAAGTCGCGGCCTTCCTGGAAGGGCACCCGGCGGTATCCTGGGTGTCTTATGCCAGGCTCGAGAGGAACCGCACGAAGCTGCTGGACAAGTACTGCCCGAACGGCGTGGGCTCGGTCTTCACCTTCGGCGTGAAGGGCGGCTACGAGATGGGCGTGAAGGTGGTCGATAGTTGCGAGCTGCTGAGCCACGTGGCCAATATCGGCGACACCCGCTCGTTGATCATCCACCCGGCCTCCACCACGCACCGCCAGCTCACCCCGGAAAAGCAGGTGGCGGCCGGTGCCGGCCCGGACGTGGTGCGGCTGTCGGTCGGCATCGAGACCGCCTCCGACATCATCGCCGACCTCGATCAAGCGCTGAAGCAGGCGATGCGCTGACAGGGCATAGCCCCCACTGCCGTCAGCGGGGGCCGGCCAATGCGACCAGGCTGGATCGCTTGGGTGGGGTGATCAGGCTCTGCAGGAGCCGGGCATAGACGGCGGCGTGGCGGGAACCGCGCCCGGCGGCCTCGGCGCAGGCCACCACCACCCGGTCCAGCGCCGCGCGCATCGTCGTCTCGCGGGTGGTGATCGCCAGGACGAGCGATCGCACCCGCGCCGGCGGGAGGCCCAGGTCGCCGTCCCAGAACAGGACCTGGGTTCCCAGCAGCCAGACGGTCAGCGCGTCCGCCAGCGCGTCCAGGCCGAGCGCGCGGATCTCGTCGATGGTGTCGCCCAGCATCGGTGCGCGGATGGTGGCGGGGTGGCGGTGCCGGTCCATGTCGGGCCAGTCGGTGGTATCGCCCAGCCAGTTGAAGTCCCAGTCCGGCACCATCTGATCGGCCAGGAGGAACAGCCAGCCCACGTCGCGGGGGCTCGCATCGAACCGGCGCAGGTCGGCGGCAAGGCCGCGCATCAGGTGGCGCGGCAGCGGGCAGGCCAGGTGGTGGGCATCGGCCACCACGGCGGAGAAGCGCCGGGCCGCGGCCAGGATCGCCGGGCGCGCCGCGATCTGCTCCGGTGCCGGGTCGATCGACATGACTTCGTATCCGCCGTCCGGGTATTTTTCGGACATGAAGTTCACGGGCAGGGGTTGGTCCGGCGGCCAGTTCTCGATGACCCGGGAACGGCGGTCCATATCGTAGCGGCTCACCATGTTCGCGATCTCGAGCAGGAGGTGCGGGCGGGCGTGGATCAGGTCGGACCCGTCCTCGGGCTCCCCTTCCATCGGCAGCGCCAGCAGAGCTTCCAGCACCGGCAGGAAGCCGGCGAACGCGTCGTCGCTCCAGGCCCAGGCGTTGATCGCCTGCGGCAGCTCCTCGCGCCAGACATTGTCGAGCCGGGCGACCGCCGCTGGCGCCCTCGGGAGGTGATCGCGTGCCGAGGGCTCCAGCAGGCCGGCGGCAATCAGGACCAGCTCGGCGACTTCCTCCCCACCCCCGCCGGGTGCGGCACAGATCCGCCGGACCACGTCCTGGGCGAGCGCGCTGGCGTGATCGGGGATCTCCTTGAGATGGTGGGTCCAGCGTGGCTCGACCGCCGCTGTCGGGAAGATCACCTGCAGCCAGCCGGCGATTACGACCGCGGGGTGCTCGGCATCGGCCAGGTTCTGGAACAGCTTATCGGCCAGCCCGGCTGGCACGAAGGGATGGCAGCGGCCGGGCTCGCCCTGGTCGGGCAGGGCGAAGGGCGAATCCGCGTCGTCGTCGTCGGCCCGCTCCGCCAGCAGCAGCCGGGCCAGAAGCGTGTCGGCATAGGCATCACCGAGAACGAGGTCATCGGTGCGCTCGGCCAGGGTCGCCTGCACCGGTGCCGCGGCCTGCTTGCCCTCGATCACGCTGCAGGCGGCCTCCACCAGCGCCTCGGCGGCACCGGTGGCCCGGAACCGCTGCAGCGCCTGCCAACCCGCATGGGCCGGATGGTTCACGATCTGGGCGATGCTCGCCTCCGCTGATTGCCACGCATCAAAGGGTGCGCGCGCAGCATGAGGATGGTTGCGGCCCCGGTCCAGCGCAGGCACGGCGGCCCGATCGCCTGGCCGGCTCAGCGCCCGTCGCGGGCGAGCAGCACGCCGCCGGTCAGGATGCAGGCGGCCCCGG
>NZ_WUJP01000684.1 GCF_009806515.1 Geminicoccus flavidas
CCGCCGGCACCCGTAACAGCAGGCCGGCGGGGGGCTCTCGGGTTCGTTCGTGCAGATAGCGCGCTCCCGCAATCCGGGAAGCGTCCCCGTTCCTCCTGTTATTCCCCGCGCAGGCGGGGGAATCCACCGGCGCAGGTCTCTACCTGTTGATCCCCCGGACGAGCCGGGGGATCACGGAGGGTGGCGGGGGCGACTCGGGTTCGTTTCGTCGTCGCAGTACGTGATGCCGCTCGGGTTCGTTTCGCAAGAATGCTGTTCGGTCGGGTGGGAGCGGCATTGGTCATCCGGCGCGGGTGGATCGCGCAGGATGACAGAAGTAGGTCAAAATTCCTAGAACTGTCAGCGGACGATCAGCTCCAGCGGTGCCTTAGCCAAAGGCTCGGCCTTGCCTTCGGTGACGAGCGAGGTGCGAGCCAGGGTCATGGCGCGGCCGGTCTCGCTGTTCATCAGGATGATGTGGATGAAGAAGGTCATGCCCGGGCCGATCACCACCGGGTTGCCGGTGTAGAACATTGGCCAGTCCATCCAGGACGGGGCATAGACCGCGCCCAGCGAGTAGCCGGTAGCGTTCAGGCGGTGGGCCTGCATGCCGTGGCGGTCGAGCACGGAGGCCTGGGTGTCGAACACCTCGCCCATGGTGCGGCCGGGCACCAGGGTGGCCTCGGCGGCAAGCAGCGCCTCGCGGGCGGCGTCGAACATCCGGCGGTGCTCGTCATCCGCCTGGCCAACCAGGAGCGTGCGCATCAAGGCGGCATGGTACTGGCGATAGACGCCGGCGAACTCCAGGGTGAGCTGGTCCCGCGGGTCCAGCTTGCGCCGGCCGGTATGGTAGCGGCAGAGCAGGGCCTGTGGGCCGCTGCCGATGATGAACGGATTGCCCGGATAGTCGCCGCCGCCCTCGAAGATCGCGTCGTGCATCCGGGCCAGGATCACGCCCTCGTCGGCACCGGGGCCGGTCGCCGCGACCGCGGCGTCCAGGGCGGCGTCGCCCAGCCGGGCCGCCTCCCGGACGTAAGCCAGTTCCTCTTCCGACTTCACCAGCCGGATCCCGGACAGGAGCAGCGAGGCGTCGGCCAGCATGGCGAAGCCGTCCAGTGCTGCCTCCAGCCGCTTGCCGTTGCGGTAGGTGAGCCCGTGCGTGTCGAACTCCACGCCGATCCGCCGGCCGCGCAGTCGCAGTTCCTCCAGCACGGGCAGGAGGTCGGTCTTGGCCGGGTCGGCGCCGTCGCGGTCGACCCAGATCCGGATGTCCTGGATGTTGGAGGTCAGCTGCGCCTGGCGCAGGTCGGCGGAGCGGGTCACCAGCACCTTTTGGCCGTCCGCGGTCAGCACCAGGCACTGGAAGAAGCAGAAGCCGAACGTGTCGTAGCCCGTCAGCCAGTACATGCTCTCCTGCTTGAACAGGAGCAGGGCATCCAGTCCTTCCCGGGCCATGGCATCCTTCGCCGCATGGAGGCGGCGCTCGAACTCGGCGGACGAGAAGTGCAGCGGCAAGGTCGCCTCCCGGGATCGTGGCACGGCTGCGAGCCTTCCGACTTTCCGCCCTGGCTGTCGAGGGGCCAGCGGCGGCGATGTGGCGGGTCTCGTCGGGATGGCCGGCTCAAGGCGGTCATGACGATGAAGGACGGCAATGATGTTGGATGGAGGTAGCCAACGGGGGCCGGCCGACATCCCGCTCCGGCTGATGGCGCAGACACGAGGGCGCAGGTCACTCGCGGCTCTAGCGCGACGCCACCGAAGCGGGCACGATCTGTCATGAAATCGATTACGGGGAGAATCGTCTTGGCAGGACGGGTTGCGGATCGGGTGGCGGTGGTGTTCGGGGCGGCACGCGGGATCGGGGCCGCGGTGGCGACCAGGCTGGCGGAGGAAGGGGCGCAGGTCTGGATCGCCGACCGGCGGCCCGAGGGCCAGGCGACCGCACAGCGGATCGGCGGGCACTACCTCGCCTGCGACCTCGCGGTGGAGGCCGATATCCAGGGCGTGGTCGATACCATTCTGGGCCAGCATGGCCGGCTCGACATCTGCGTCCAGAACGCCGGGATCTTTCCCGAGACCCCCCTGGACGGGATCAGCGCTGCCGAATGGGACCAGGTGCTGGGCGTCAACCTGCGCGGCTCATTCCTGGCCATCCGGGCCGCCTTCGCGCCGATGAAGCGGCAGCGCTACGGGCGGATCGTGCTGACCAGCTCGATCACCGGGCCGCGCGTGGTGCCGCCCGGCCATGCCCACTATGCCGCGTCCAAGGCCGGGCTGAACGGGCTGATCCGGGCGGCAGCGCTGGAAGGTGCCTCGTTCGGCATCACGGTGAACGGGATCGAGCCCGGCAACGTGCTCACCGAGGGCATGCAGAGCGAGCGTTCGCCCGAGTTCATCGACAGCATGGCACGCGCCATCCCGCTCGGGCGGCTGGCCGATCCATGCGAGGTCGCCCATGCCTTTTTGTTCCTGGCATCCGACGAGGCCGCCTACATCACTGGCACCACCATCGTGGTGGATGGCGGGCAGACCCTGCCGGAGGGCAAGGCCTGACCTCGCCAGACCATGTCCTTGGCGCTAGCCTCGCCCTGCGGCCGCCCCGGCTCCTGGAGCTTCCATGTCGACCACCCCGCTCCTCACCATCGACCACGTGGCCAAGCGCTTCGGCGCGGTGACGGCACTGGCCGATGTCAGCTTCGACGTGCTGCCGGGCGAGGTGGTGGCGCTGCTGGGCGACAACGGCGCCGGCAAGTCCACGCTCATCAAGATCATCGCCGGGACCCAGCCGCCCTCCTCTGGCCGGCTGCTTTGGAACGGGCAGGAGGTCACACTGGCGGGTCCGGCCGATGCCAAAGCGCTGGGCATCGAGACGGTCTACCAGGACCTTTCGCTCGCACCCAACGTGGACGTAGTCGGTAACTTCTTCATGGGCCGCGAGCTGACCCGCCGCGTGGCGGGCATCTCCTGGCTGCGCGAGAAGGAGATGGAGGAGATCACCCGGGCGGCCCTGCACCGCCTGGGCACCAAGATCCCGGACGTGCGCGCCAAGGTGGAGAACCTGTCGGGCGGGCAGCGCCAGGCGATCGAGCTTTGCCGCTTCGTCCATTTCGGCGGCAAGCTCGTGCTGCTGGACGAGCCGTTCGCCGCACTCGGGGTCGAGCAGACCCGCAAGGGCCTGGACATGATCGAGCGGGTCCGCCGGGAAGGCATCTCGGTGATCGTGATCACCCACAACGTGCTGCACGCGCTCCAGGTCGCCGACCGGATGGTGGTGATCCGCCAGGGCCGGGTCGAGGGTGTGCGCACCCGCGCCGAGACCTCGCATGACGAGCTTATCGAGCTGATCACCGGCGACCGCAGCCTGACCCGCCGTCAGGACGCCGCCTGAGCCGGCGCCAGACGGCGCTTGGCGTTCACCGCCCCGGTGTCGATCACCGCGATCATCGCCTGGCGCGCGGCCTCCGAGTCGCCCGCCTCGATCGCCTGGCAGATCGCCTCGTGCTGCAGCGCGGAGCGACGCAGTTGTGCGGGGTCGTGCAGGGGTGTGGAGCGGGCGAAGGCCGCGGCCAGCGCCGCCTCGATCAGCCCACCCAGCGACTGGAGGAACGGGTTGGCCGAGGCGTCGCTGATCAGGACGTGGAAGGCCAGGTCCAGCTCGATGAAACGGCCGGAATCGCTGCATTCCGACATGGTCCGGGCGATCTCGCGAAGTTTCTGGAGCTGTTCGGGCGTGCGCCGCTGCGCCGCCAGGGCCGCGGCTTCGGGCTCCAGCGCACGGCGGACCTCGAACAGCGAGGCGATGAACTCCGGATCCATCCCGAGCCGGGTCCGCCATTCCAGGAGCTCGGCGTCAAACATGTTCCATGACCGGGGCGGGGTCACCCAGGTGCCGACCTTGGTCTTGGACGCGACCAGCCCCTTGGCCGCCAGGGTCTTGAACGCCTCGCGCTGCACGGTGCGCGACACCTTGTAGCGCAGCGCCAGCTCCTCGGGGCTGGGCAGCAGCTCCCCGCTCTTGAACTCGCCCTTCAGGATGCCGAGGCCGATCCCTTCGGTCACGGCCCGATGAGCCGATCGGGCGCCCGTCTTCGGCCGCCCGCGAGGACCCGTCATGTTCGTTCCCACCTCGCCTGACCGGCACAGGTGATCGCCTGATCAGGCGATCCGTCAAGCGGCTGGATTCCCACCTGCCGGCTCGCGGGCGAGCGGTGGCATGGACGACCTGCCGAGGCGGGGGAACCGTGCCGGAAAGGGTGCGGCCTGGCTGGCCGCCTTCGGACAACTGCCGGCTCGCCCCCGCCAGCTTGCGCGGAAGGCGTCGGCCCAAGTCCGGCATGATCACGCCGTTGACGCCAAGGCCTGCCCCTCCCAGGACTGGGGCGGTCGGCCATGGCCGGCGCGCATGCAGAAGGGAAGGGACCGACGTGAAGGCCGTGCGGCTGGAATCCATCGAGAAACTGTTCGTCCGCGAGGTCGACAAGCCGGTACCGGGGCCTGGCGACCTGCTCGTGCGCGTCGAGGCCTGCGGCATCTGCGGCTCGGACCGGCATTTCCTCCATGGCGAGTTCCCGACCTCGCCGCCGGTGACGCTCGGCCACGAGTTCTCCGGGATCGTCGAGGCGGTCGGCGCCGAGGTTACCGGCTTTCGGCCGGGCATGCGGGTCACGGTCGACCCGAACATCTCCTGCGGGCGCTGCCCGGCCTGCCAGGACGGGCTGGTCAACCATTGCCGGAACTGGAAGGCGCTGGGCCTGGCGCTGGATGGCGGCTTTGCCGAGTACACGGTGGTCCCCGAAGGCCAGGCGGTGGAATTGCCGCTCTCGCTACATCCCGAGCATGGGGCGTTCTGCGAGCCGCTCGCCTGCTGCCTGCATGCGATCGATCTGGCCGGGATCAAGGCCGGCGATTCGGTGGCCGTGCTGGGCGGCGGCGTGATCGGCCTGCTCACCCTGCAGCTCGCCAGGCTGGCCGGGGCCACGAGGGTGATCCTGTCGACCCGCCAGGCAGTGCGCCGCGAGCTGGCGGCGGAGCTGGGCGCCACCGACACGGTCGATCCGTCCGCGGTCGACCCGGTCCAGGCGATCGCCGGGCCGGATGGGCTGGTGCCGGGCGGGGTCGACGTGGTGCTGGAATGCGCCGGCGTGCCCGACACGGTCCGCCAGTCGCTGAAGCTGGCGAAGCGGCGCGGCACGGTGATGATCGTCGGCGTCATGCCGCAGGGCCAGACGATCGAGATGGAGCCTTGCGACATCATGATGCGCGAGCTGCGCATCCAGGGCTCGTTCATCAACCCGTTCGTCCACCGCCGGGCCGCCGCCCTGATCACGTCGGGGGCGATCGAGGTGGGCAGGCTGGTCTCGCAGCGGATCGGGCTGGACAAGGTGCCCGAGGTGATCGGGCGCGACCCGCTGCCTGGCGAGGTCAAGGTCATGGTCATCCCATGAGCGGCATAGGCCAGGACGCGAGGTTCGGCGCCGATCCGGCCGCCACCATCGCCGCCAACCTGGCGGCGATGCAGGCCCGGATCGAAGCGGCTTGCCGGCGTGCCGGGCGCGATCCGGCGGGCGTGCGGCTCCTGCCGGTGAGCAAGACCGTGCCCGCCGCGATTGTCCGCCAGGCGGCCGGCCTGGGCCTGCGCGCGTTCGGCGAGAACAAGGTGCAGGAGGCGGCGGGCAAGGCCGAGGCGCTGGCCGATCTCGGCCTGTCCTGGAGCGTGATCGGGCATCTGCAGACCAACAAGGCCAGGCAGGTCGCGCGCTTTGCCGCCGAGTTCCAGGCACTCGACAGCCTGCGCGTCGCCGAGGCGCTGCAGCGTCATCTGGATGCGCTCGGGCGGCGGCTGGAGGTGCTGGTCCAGGTCAACAGTTCGGGGGAGGCCAGCAAGTATGGCCTGGCACCGACCGAGGTCGAAGGCTTCCTGGCAAGGCTGCCGGACTTCCCGGCGCTGCGCGTGCGCGGCCTGATGACCCTCGCTGTGTTCTCGGCGGACGAGGCCAAGGTGCGCACCTGCTTCCGCCTCCTGGCCGAAATGCGCCGCACGCTCCGCCCGCCGCCCGGCATCGAGCTCGCCGAGCTGTCCATGGGCATGACCGGCGACTTCGAGGCCGCGATCGAGGAGGGTGCTACGGTCGTGCGGGTGGGCCAGGCGATCTTCGGGCCTCGGCCGACCGCCGACAGCGCCTACTGGCCGGGCTTGGCGTAAAGCGCCGGGGGACCGGCAAATGAACGCTCGTACCGGTGGATTCCCCGCATGCGCGGGGAATGACATGAGGGAGGCGGCGCTTCGCGGCTTGTGAGACCATGCAGCCGGCAGGTCTCCGGCGGCCGAGGTCTCCAGTCGGCGGCCGGAATGCAATGGGGCAGACGGCGGATGGCGGAACCTCGCAGGACAGCAGACGAGTGGCTGGCGACCTACGGGTCACTGGCGCCGGGAGAGGTCAACCATCATCAACTGGCCGGGCTGACCGGGCGCTGGATGACCGGCACGGTGCGCGGCCGGCTGATGGAGGCCGGCTGGGGGGCTGCTTTGGGTTTCCCGGGACTGGTTCTCGACCCCTCCGGCGAGGAGGTGCCCGTCCACCTGTTCCATTCCCCGGAGTTGCCCGACCACTGGCCCCGGCTCGACGCGTTCGAGGGCGATGGCTACCGGCGGGTGGTGGCACAGTTGGAGACGGCGGACGGGCCGGTGGAGGCCTGGATCTACGTGCTGGCGGGGTGAGCCGGCGCGGAGACCGACAGGGAAAGCAGCGGGAACCTCACTCGAAGAAGTCTTCATCCACCTTCTTGATGTACAGGGTTTCCTCCACGCGACAGCCGACCGAGTGGCGGATCATGAGCTTCGCAAGCTGAGTTCCGTCAATCAGTACGATGCGCTTGCTGAGAAACTCGGCCGTCTCCCTTGCTGAAGAGGAAAAGGTAGACGTCGTCACGAACAGGCCCTTGTTGGCCCTATGCCGATCGAGGCTGCCGAAGAAGTCCCGAATTGCACCGGCGCCGATATTGTTGCCTTCGGCGTAACGCTTGGCCTGTACATAGACCCGGTCGAGGCCAAGCGCGTCCTGGTCGATCACGCCGTCCACGCCGTCGTCACCGCTGCGGCCGAGCGCCCGGCCGGCATCGGCGGTCGAGCCACCATAGCCCATGCTGAGGAGCAGGGTGACGATCAACTGCTCGAAGAAGGCGGGCGGCGACGCGCGAATGCGATCCAGCAACTCCTGCGCGAGCGCAGCCTCGATTTGGGCATGCGCTGCTCGCATGAGTTCGTCGGGTGTCTGAACTTGGCTTGCCAGCGGTGGCTCCAGCAGTTGCACCGCCGGTTCAGCCATGGTGTTCTGGGTTGATCTGTCCCTGAACTCCCTGAACTCAGGGAACTGATTAAGAAATGCATTGTCGACACGCACCGGCTTAGAAGCGAGCACCTGACGGCCACGATCGGTAATCCTGAAATGGGCTCGCTTTGTGCTCTCTACTAGATCAGCTTTGCTGATGTATGTCTTCGCCCAACGCACCCGATTGCCAAAAAGTGTCTGCTTGCCCGAAGGAAGTAGCTCAGCTCGATCCTCCTGTGTGAGCTGTAGTTGGTCCGCTAGGCGATCGACAACATCACCGACACGTACCTCGCCATCCGCGCAGGACTTCAAGACAGGGAGCATCAAAGACTGATAATCCGGAACGGGCATTTCTTACCTGAGCAACATGGGCCGCCGACAGGAATGATCCTGGCGTGTCAAAATCTGGAAACAACGAAAAAGAGCTACAGGAGGCGTCCCAACGCCCGTCCCTCGTAGAACGCGAGGCTGGCGCGGCGGGAGGCGACGGCGTCGCCGATCAGGTGGGCGGGCTGACCGGCGGCGGCGGCTTCCTGCATCAGGCGGTCGTCGGCGCGCGGCATGGTGGCCAGGACCAGCGTGTCGAAGGCCTCGGTGCGCAGCTGGTCCGACTGGAGGTCCAGGAGTTCGGCCTGGCCACCCAGCCAGGCGGAAAGGGCGGTGTAGGGCGAGACGCGGCCGCCGGCTTTCGCGAAGCGGCGGCGCAGCGGGATGTCGGCGGTGCTGTTGGCGAGGCTCTTGGCGACCTCGCCGTCGGGTGTGGCGATCGTCACCTGGTGACCCTGCTCCTGGAGGAGGATGGCGGTGCCGATCGCCCGCCAGTTGCCGAGATCGTCCAGGACCAGGACGCGGTGGCCGATCGGGAGGTGTCGCTGCGGCTGGTCGGCCAGGATGTCCTCGATGTCGAAGACGTCCGGCAGGTCGACGCCCGGCAAGCGCAGCCGGTCGGGGAAGGCGCGCTGGTAGCCGTCGCGGGCGGGAACGGCGCCGGTGGCGAGGATCACTTCGTCATAGCCGGCGAGGTCGGCCGGGCCTGCCTCCTGGCCCAGGCGCAGCTCGACCTGGAGTTGCATGAGCTGGTGGCGGTGCCAGTCCAGCAGGCGGCCGATCTTCTCGCGCGCGGGCTGGCGCGCGGCCAGGCGGAAGCGGCCGCCCAGCTCCGCCGCCCGCTCGATCAGGGTGACGCGGTGCCCGCGGGAGGCGGCGACGCGCGCCGCCTCCAGGCCGGCAGGACCGCCGCCCACGACCAGGATCCGGCGTGGGGTTCCAGTCGGCTCGAAGCGGTCGCCGCCCCATTCGAACTCGCGGCCGGCCGAGGGGTTGACCAGGCAGGAGATCCAGTAGTCGCGGGCGCGCCGCCCCCAGCAGAGCTGGTTGCAGGCGATGCAGGGGCGGATGTCGTCCGGGCGGCCGGCCTGCGCCTTGGCGGCGAGCCAGGGATCGGCGATCTGGCCGCGCACGATGCTGACGGTGTCGGCATGGCCGGCGGCGAGCAGGGCCTCGGCATCGGCGGGTGTGGTGATGCGGCTCTCGGCCTGGACAAAAGCGTGGCGGACCACCTGCTTCAGCGCCGCGGCGAACGGCTCGCCCAGCCGGTCGGGATAGGGCGAGGTCGCGAT
Source organism: Geminicoccus flavidas (assembly GCF_009806515.1). GTDB lineage: Bacteria > Pseudomonadota > Alphaproteobacteria > Geminicoccales > Geminicoccaceae > Geminicoccus > Geminicoccus flavidus. Next base: position 8,927 of record NZ_WUJP01000684.1, read on the forward strand.
GATGCTGGCGAAGTCGAAATAACTGCCGGTGCCGCAGGTCACGTAGTCCATCAGCCGGCGCTCGTCGTGCCAGGCGATCACTGCCTGCAGGTCGGGGAGGCTCAGGCAGCCGGGCGTGCCGGGGTCGGCGGAGACGGCCAAGCCGATCATGAAATCCTCGCCGCAGGCCTGGCGCAGCCGCGCCATCAGCTCGGCGGAAAAGCGCATCCGGTTCTCGAAGCTGCCGCCATAGGCGTCGTTGCGGCGGTTGGTGAGCGGCGTCCAGAACTG
>NZ_WUJP01000693.1 GCF_009806515.1 Geminicoccus flavidas
AGCGGCGAGCTCAACCTGCTCTGCGCGCTCCTGGAAGACCGGCCGGACAGCGCCCTGGTGCTGGCCAGTGCTCTGGAAGAAACCGGCAGCCTGCGCGCCCAGCCGTTCGGGGCGCTGGTCGCGGTGGCACTGGGCTACGGGCGTGCCGATGCGGTGGACTGGAGCGCCAGGGTGACCCCCGCCGACCAGGCTCTCGCAAGCAAACTCGGCCTGGCCCTGCCGGACGAGGCGGTTGCCCATGCCAGCGCCGCAGCACTGGCGCGCCTTGCCGGCGATCCGGCCACGCCGCCTGGGCTGCGCGCCGCGGCCCGCGCCCGGATGGAGGCGGCGCGCGGCAACTTCGCCGCCACCGGTGCCGAGGCCAGCCGCCTGCGCGCGATCACTGACCCGCAGGCTCGCGCCCGCGAGATCGTGCTGCTGTGGCATGCCGATGGCGATCCGGACAGCCGCCGGGCCTACCTGCCGCAACTGGCCCCGCTGGCCGCCACGGTGGCGCCCCGCCAGGCCCTGGCGCTGGAAGCTGAGACGCTGGCCCGGATCCTGCTGGCCGCCGGCGAGGAGGGTGCCGCGCTCGCCTGGTTCGACATGCTGGAGGCGCAACCGCAGGGCGACCGGGCCCGGGCCGACCGAGTGGCGGTCCTGATGATCCTGGCGGGCCTGGTCGATCCGTCCCGGATGCCGCCCACGCCCGACGGGCTGTTCGACAGGGACGACGCCACCTTGCTCGCCGCGGGCCTGGCCGGACAAGACGTGCCCCTGTCGTCGCCCTGGCAGCGCCTGCTGCCGGCGACAGCCTCGCCACCGCCGGCGGGTGCCCCAGCCCTGCGCCTGGCGCGCGCCCTGGCCGATCTCGCCAGCCCGGAGCCGGCCGCCCTGGCCCGCGGGCTGGCCGGCCTCGTGGCGAGCGACCATGCCATGGACGCGCGCGAGATCGCGCGCAGTGCGGTGATCGTGCGGCTCGATGGCTGAGCCCCGCTCGGCCCTGGCGCCGTTCTTGGAGATGATGGCGGTGGAGCGCGGGGCGTCCCGCCACACGATTGCCGCCTACCACAACGATCTGAGCGCTTGGCTTACCTTCCTGCGCCAGCGCGGCCAGGACGAGGGAACCGCGGGCGAGGCCGAGGTGCGCGCCTTTCTCCAGGCTGCCGCCGATGCGGGCTTCAAGGCCACCACCCAGGCCCGGCGCCTGGCAGCATTGCGCCAGTTCCACCGTTTCCTCCATCTGGAAGGCCTGCGCCCGGACGACCCGACCCTGGCAGTCGAGGGCCCGCGCCGGCAGCGCAGCCTGCCGCGGGTGCTGAGCGAGGCGGAGGTGGAAGCGCTGCTCGCGGCGGCTAGGCAGAAGGACGGCCCGGACGGGCGGCGGCTGACCTGCCTCTTGGAACTGTCCTATGCCTCCGGTCTGCGCGTCTCGGAACTGGTGGGCCTGACGCTCGGCGCCTTCACCCCCGACCGCACCGCACTTCTGGTCAAGGGCAAGGGCGGCAAGGAGCGGATGGTCCCGGTCGGCCGCTTCGCCCGCGAGGCCCTGACGCGCTGGCTGGAGGTCCGGCCCGCCGACCGGAAGAACCGCCTGTTCCCCTCGGTGGGGGCCAGCGGCCACCTGACCCGGCAGCACGTCCTCTATCTGCTCAAGCGACTGGCACCGGAAGCCGGGATCGATCCGGAGCGGATCTCGCCGCACGTGCTCCGCCACGCCTTCGCCACCCATCTCCTGGCGCACGGTGCAGACCTGCGCGCGGTCCAGACCATGCTCGGGCACGCCGACATTGCGACAACGCAGATCTACACGCATGTTCGGCCCGAGCGCCTCGCCGCGGTGGTGACCGAGCACCATCCTTTGGCAAGACCGGCCAGGAACAAGACCGTGACGCGACCTGGCGGCGCGGCAGCCCTCAAGGGAGACGGGGAATGAGTTTCACGATCGTCGAGCAGTGCACGCCCAGGCTGAACCGCTCGGAGCTGGCCGTGCCGGGCAGCTCGCCACAGATGTTCGAGAAGGCGGCGGCCTCCGGGGTCGACGTGGTGTTCCTGGACCTGGAAGACGCGGTGGCGCCCGACCAGAAGGAGCAGGCGCGCAAGAACATCATCCAAGCGATCAACGACATCGACTGGGGCAGCAAGACCCTGTCGGTCCGGATCAACGGCCTCGACACGCACTACATGTATCGTGACGTGGTGGACGTGATCGAGCAGACCAGCGAGCGGCTCGACCTGATCATGATCCCCAAGGTCGGCACCGCCGCCGACATCTACGCGGTCGACATGCTGGTGACCCAGGTCGAGACCGCGATGAAGCGCAAGAAGCGCATCGGCTTCGAGCTGATCGTCGAGACGGCACTCGGCATGGCCAACGTCCACGAGATCGCCAAGGCATCCAAGCGCAACGAGAGCCTGCATTTCGGTGTGGCCGACTATGCCGCGTCGACCCGCGCCCGCACCACGGTGATCGGCGGGCCCAACCCCGACTACGGCGTGCTGACCGACCCGGACGTCGACAACTCGCGCTCCTATCACTGGGGCGACATGTGGCACTACGCGATCGCCCGGATGGTGGTGGCGGCGCGCGCCAACGGTCTGCGCCCGGTGGACGGGCCGTTCGGCAACTTCCAGGACCCGGACGGCTACCAGGCCCAGGCACGGCGCGCCGCGGTGCTGGGCTGCGAGGGCAAGTGGGCGATCCATCCCTCGCAGATCCCGCTCGCCAACGAGGTATTCACCCCGCCAGCCAAGGAGGTCGAGCGCGCCCGCCGCATCCTGGTCGCCATGGACGAGGCGGCCAAGGCCGGCAAGGGTGCGGTCAGCCTGGATGGAAGGCTGATCGACATCGCCTCGATCCGCCAGGCCGAGGCGCTGGTCGCCAGCGCCGACCGGATCGCCGCGGCCGGCTGAGCGGCCAGTTTCACCACCAGACGAGAACGCCCCGGCCGTAAGGCCGGGGCGTCCCGCTTCCTGGGGGGGAAGTCACAGCCGCTCAGGCGGCCTTGTCCTTCATCTTGTGCACCTCCGGCGTGAACACGGTGATGCCGCCGCTGGCCGAGCCGTCGTCATACATGGCCACGATCTCCTCGGGCATGCGCTGGAGGTCGGTGCCGCGCATGAAGTCGCGCAAGGACGTGCCGGTGCAGTGTGAATCCAGGTTTCTGGCGCCAACGCGGTTCTTGATGTCGGCAAGGTTGACCGTGCGGAAATCGATGCTGAACCGGGTGGCACCCGACGTGTTCGGCACGGTCGAGTGCAGGTGGGCAGCGGAGAAGATCAGCACACTGCCAGCCTTGCCCATGATCCGGATCTGCGGATCGAGCTCGATCTCCTGTTCCGGCTTCGGTTGCACGCGGGTGTCGGCCTTGATGTGCTGCGCCGCGTTCTTCCGGCCGTCCGCGTTCCAGCGATAATAGTTGAAGCCGGCCGAGCCGTTCCGGATCGGCTCATGCATGTAGCGCGGATGGAACGCCATGCCGGCATCCGGCCCGAAGTCGTAGATCGGGATCCACCAGTTCAGCTGGGCCATCGGCGCCGAGTACCAGGTGTCCCGGTGCGGGTGGAAGGCGTAGCCCACCCCGGCGGTGAGATAGCCATGCGAGGTGGCCAGGCGCAGCCGCGGCACGTCGAGATAGGTTTCTTCCAGCGCGCACCCTAGATCAGCGACGACGTCGCGGATCAACTCCTTGGTGCGCGGATGATGGATGAAGGCCGGCTTGAGGGGACCGCCCAGCTGGACGAACTTTTCCACCGGCATGCCGAACTGGGCACGGGTCGGATCCTCGCCAAATGTTTCTTCAATCATCTCCCGCGCATGCCGGATCAGCTCCAGAGTGGAGGGGCGCGGAGTGAAGACGAACAGGTCGCCACCATAGAGTAGTGGCCGACGATCATCATCCGGTAGATCCGATCCGTGGTAGATGACTGTCATTGCTTGCTCAACACTGAAAGGGCGTGGGCACGGTCAGCGTGGACCGTACTGCCAGAACCTGTATCCGCAGCCCTACCACACTGCCATCCTTTACCCGTTACCTCACGAGCAGCACACGCCCAAGTGATCGTTCGTTATCCGGCAAACTGTAAGTGCGTGATCGGCAGGGGGCGCAAGCTCTTCTTTTCCGGTAGCATGACAGAATTCTTCAGCTTGGTGACTCTCCAGGCACAGAGCGGCAGCGGATGACCACGTTTTACCGGTGCTGGCGCAAACGTGACTTGCCCGGTGGTGCCCGTGTCGCAAAGGCATGCCAGCCAGACTGTGCCTCGGGCGGAGCACGCGACCGTTCGGGCTCCGACGCATCGCTGGCGCAATCGAAATCGATTCAAGAGCAGGTGAGTGATGACGCAGCGTACCGGCCGCAGTGACGGGAAACAGCTTCCCCTCGTCAGCGTCGGCATCCCGGTGTTCAACGGCGAGAACTATCTCGACGAGGCAATCCGGTCGGTGCGCAGCCAGACCCTGTCGGACCTGGAGCTCGTGATCGCGGACAACGCGTCCACCGACCGGACCGAGCAGATCTGCCGGGACCATGCGGCCGCCGACCCGCGGATCGTCTATGTGCGCAACGAGCACAATCTGGGAGCCATCCCAAACTATAACCGCACCTTCGACTTGGCGCGGGGGCGCTATTTCAAGTGGCTGGCCCATGACGACCGGATCCTGCCCGGCTATCTGGCCGCGACCACTGCGGCACTGGAGGCGGATCCCAGCGCGGTCCTGTGCAACAGCCTCGTGGAATATATTGGCCGCAACGGCCAGCGCCTCGCCAATTACGAGAGCGTGCTGGCCGACGCCGACCTGCCGAGCCCGTCCGCGCGCTTCGCTACGCTGGTGCTGCGCTCCCATTCGGTGGTCGACATCTTCGCGACCTTCCGCCGGTCTGCTTGGCTCGGCAATCGCAAGGGCAGCTTCCATGGCGAGGACCGGGCGTTCCTGGCCTACATGGCCCTGAAGGGGCGGCTGATCCACGTGAAGGAGCCGCTCAACCAGATGCGCGAGCACCCCAACCGCTACACGCGGGCGGTGCGCAGCTCCCGCGACCGGCTGAGCTGGCACGACACCTCCAAGCGCGGCCAGCTTAGCTTCCCGACCCTGCGCCTGTTCTCCGAGTACGCCAGGATCGTCCGGAACGTGCCGATGCCAGCGGCCGAGCGCCGACGCTGCCAGCTGGTCCTGGCTCGCTGGTGGTTCACTAACTACAATCTCGTTCGCGCCGGGGTGGACCTGGGATCAGTGGCGCTGCCGGAGCTGGTGAGCTTCGCCGAGAACGTGAAGACCCGGCTGCTCGGAGCGGCGCCCGGACACACCTTCGTGGATGCGGACCGCTCGCTGGCCGGGGCCGAACCCGATCCATCCGGAAAAAGCGGCAAGTAACCGCTGCGGCAACTCCGAAGCGACCAGAGTTTTCCGGCCGAAGATCTGGTGTCATGGAAGGCACCTTGCAGTGCATCCGGAAATAGGAGTAGTCAGCCGGACTGGAGCCGCGTGACCATGCGCGGAATACAAGCAGGCGGCGCTCTGCGGTCGTGATCCGGCGTGACGCGATCAGGCTGGGCACGGCCACGGAGGATATGGGTCGGTGCGTGTCGTGATCCTGGGCTGCGGCGGGTTCGTCGGCAGCCATCTGCTCGATAATCTCCTGGGCGAAGAATCCTACCAGATCGAGGGCTGGGACCCCGAGGACCGCAAGATCCGCGGCCATCTGGGCAATCCGCGCTTCACCTTCCACCGTAGCGTCGCGAATTCACCGCAAGCGCTGGTCGAGGTCGAGCGGGCCGTGTGCGAGTCCGACGTGGTGAT
>NZ_WUJP01000694.1 GCF_009806515.1 Geminicoccus flavidas
CAACCTCGCCGCGATCTGCAACCCGTCCGACTACAATACCCGTCCGGTGAGCGTCATCCACGCCAGCCTGTTCGACGTCTATCCGGTCATCCAGCTCTGCGCGAAGTACCAGCGCTGGCTGATCAGCTTCTCGACCAGCGAGGTCTATGGCCGCACGATCGCCAGCTACCTGCCGGCCGGCACCTATGACGACCCCGACCTCTACGAGCTGCGCGAGGACGAGACCCCGCTGGTCATGGGGTCGATCCAGAACCAGCGCTGGTCCTATGCCTGCGCCAAGCAGATGGCCGAGCGGCTGGTCTATGCCCACCATGCCGAGGACGGCCTGCCGTTCACCATCGTCCGGCCGCTCAACTTCTTCGGCCCGCGCATGGACTATATTCCGAGCCGCGACGGCGATGGCGTGCCGCGCGTGCTGGCCTGTTTCATGGCGGCCCTCATGTCGGGCCAGCCGCTGCAGCTGGTCGACGGTGGCCAGGCCCGGCGGACGATCGTTTCGATCCACGAGGCGGTGGACGCGGTTCGGCGCATGCTGGAGCGCCCTTCCGCCGCGCAGAACCAGACGTTCAACATCGGCAACCCGCACAACGAAGTGACGATGGCCGAACTGGCCGACCTGATGCGCCGCACCTATGCGAAGATCACCGGCGATGCGCGGTTCAACGACCACCCGATCGTGACGGTGTCGGCCGAGCGGTTCTATGGCCAGGGCTACGAGGACTGCGACCGGCGCATGCCCGATATCGGCAAGGCCCAGCGCCTGCTGGGCTGGAACCCGACGGTGGCGCTGCCCGAGGTCCTGCTGGAAACGATGCGCGCCTATCACGAGGCCTATGCCGTGCCGGCGGTGGCCTGAGCGCGGCTTCTATTCGGTGGCGAGGCTTCCTATAGTCGGTGCGGGTGCCGGTCTCGCCCCGCGACCGGCGCAACGACGATGGCCTGCCCGATGCCCGTCCCGTGTCCCGAGCGCCTTTCCGTCGGCAACATCCGGATCGGCGGCCAGCGCTATCAGCTCGAGATCGATCCGGACGAGACCGGCAGCGGCGAGCGCTACGAATATTTTCTGAACATCATCCGCCGCCTGGTCCGCGAGCACGGCATCACCGGGCGGCGCTGGTACATCACCTATGACGGCAAGCACGACATCCCCGACCTGGACGGGGACTGCGTCGTGTTCATGTATGGCGAGGAACGCTCGCTGACCCCCTGGCGCTACGAGCGCGCCGGGCTGATCCTCAAGGCCTACGGCATGCGTCCGCAGCCGGTGGAGCCGTTCCGCGCCGACCTGTCCTGGATGCTCGACCGGACCCGGGTGGCGCGCAACCGGCTGCAGGACCTGCGCATCGTGCGGCGGATCGGGCCCGGCCGGCACCAGGCAGTGCAGGCCAAGACCCTGCCCATCCCGCTGGGCTATGCCCGCCAGCAGGAGCTGCCGGTCAAGCCGATCGGGGAGCGGCCGCACCTCATCTGGTTCGCCGGCAGCCTGGACAATGCCGCGGTCGGCCGGTTCTCGCTCTATCCACGCCTGGCCAACCTGCCTAAGCGCCGCGCGCGGCAGGAGATGGTCGCCAACCTGCGCCGCCTCCAGGCGTTCCACCCCGACTGGCCGATCTCCCTGCAGATCAACCAGACCTACCAGGCCGGGCCGGGCGATCCGAGCGACGCCTATGCCCGCCGGCTGATGGACACGCGGATCTGCGTAGCGCCACGCGGCACTACGCCCGAGACCCACCGCTTCTTCGAGGCGATGCGCTCGGGCTGCGTGGTGATCTGCCAGCCGCTGCCGGATTTCTGGTTCTACCGCTCGGCACCGGCGATCCGACTGGAACGCTGGTCGGAGCTGGAGGCGGCCGTGGAGGGGCTGCTCGCGGCACCGGCACGGTTGGAGGAACTGCATCTGGCGGGGCGGCGCTGGTGGGACGAGGTGGCGAGCCCGGCCGCCATGGCGCGCACGATCGCGGCGATCCTGAAGGGCAAGACCAGCGTGGCCGAGGTGGCGGTCCGGCCCTAAGGGTGACCCGCCGGCTCAGCCGCCCTCGGGCGGATCGGTGAGCTGGATCTCCATCGTGCAGCAGACACCCGCCTTGGCGAAGTTGAGGCTGACCCCACCGCCGAGCTGCGGCCCCAGCCAGCGCTGGATCAGGCGGGTGCCGAAACCCTGGCCGGCCGGCGGGGACACGGGCGGCCCGCCGCTCTCCTGCCAGCGCAGCCGGAGTCGCGGCTCCC
>NZ_WUJP01000695.1 GCF_009806515.1 Geminicoccus flavidas
GGCTGCCGATCACCTGCCAGTCGACCCGGACCCGGCCTTCCGGGACCGACAGGGCCCCGTACTTGCTGGCATTGGTCGCGAGCTCGTGCAGCGCCATGCCGACCGTCAGGGTCAGGCGCGCCGGCAGGCGCACGGTGGGGCCCTCGATGGCAAAGCGCCCGTCGCCCCGCCGCTCGTAGCCGAACGGCTCCAGGGCCTGGGCCACGATCAGGTCCACCCGCGTGCCCTGCCACTGCCCGCGCATCAGTAGTTCGTGGGAACGGGCCAGGCTCATCAGCCGCGCCTCGATCCGCTCCTGCACGCTCCGCTCCACCTTGGCGTTGCGCAGGGCCTGCATGACGATCGCCTGCACGATCATCAGCGAGTTCTTGATGCGGTGCCCCAGTTCGTCGGACAGGGTGCGCAGGTGGGCCTGGTGCTCCGCTTCCCGGCGGCGCTGGGCGGCGAAGGCCTGACCCATCCGGTGCAGCGCGCGCCCGATCTCGCTGAACTCGTCCTGCCCGACGGGCGGCTCAGGCGGCTCGGGCGGATCGGCGCTCCAGCCTTCCGCCGCACGCAGGAGGCGGTCGACCGGGCGGCGGATGAACAGGCGGGCACCGATCACCACGCAAAGCGTCATCACGACCAGGCCGGCTGACATGATGGCCAGCGTCGCAATGGTCGCCTGGTCGACATCGCGGAACAGCGTCTCCGTCGCGATGCCGGTACTCACGTAGAGGCCCTCCGGCGGCAGCGCCACCGGGACATAGGAGATCAGGCGCATCGTGCCATCCTGGCTCTGCACTTCGGCCGTGCCCGGCAGTGTGCCTTGGACCCAGTCCTGGTACGCTTCGGGAATGCGCGTGCCGACGAACCGCTCCGGCAGCGGCGTGCGCGCCAGGATCACTCCCTCCCGGTCGGCGATGGTGACGGCACTGCCGCGGGCCAGTGGCCAGTTGCGCAGCTCGTTGTTGAGGTGGAACAGGTTCAGGCTCGCGACGACGAGGCCGAGCTGCCTGCCGGCATCGTCACGCAGCGGCAGGGCGAATGGCAGGATCGCCGTGGCGGGTCCGGCCTCGGTGTAGGCGCCTACCACGAAGTCGTTCGCCCGCAGCGCCTCCTGGCGCAGCGCCAGGCTGTTCAGGCCGACGGCAGGGCTGCCGGTGCCCAGGCAGTGCCGCTGCCCTTTCAGGTCGAAGACGGCGAGCGCATCGACATCCAGCACCCGGTCGTCCAGCAGCTCGTCCAGGTAGGCGGTGCAGGTGGCCTGGTCGAGCGAGCGGACCGAGGGTGCCGCGGCGACCGCGATAAGCAGCGCCTTCATGCCCTCGACCATGCGGCTGATCTCGGCCGCGGCCTGCTGGGTCTGGCGGGTGACCGTCTGGCGCGCCTCGGTCTCGCGGGCAGTGTGCAACTGCAGATGCAGGACGAGCACCACCGCCGCCATCGGCAGGAAAGACAGCAGCCCCAGCAGGAACAGCCGCAACCTGAGGGTCATCAAGTCGCTCCGGCGCGGCAGGGTGGCGGATCGCCCCGGACGGGCAGGACTCCCTGGGCGCGAACGGCATGGGAAGGACCAAGCATCTCTCCCATGCCGTGCCCGTCATCGTTCTCGCGCAGAAACCGGAAGATCAGAAGTCGAAATCGTCCACGTTGCCCTTGTCGAACACGAAGGGCGGCCCGAGCAGGATCTCGGAGCCGTTGATCACCTGGAGCTTGCCGAGCTTGCCGGCCTCCAGCTCGGTCGAGCCGGGCTTGAGCTTGCCGTCGGCGGCCGCGCGGGCGGCATAGACTGCGGCATAGCCGAGATCGACCGGGTTCCACAGCACCACGGACTTCACGCAGTCGGCCTTGACGTAGGGCCGCATCGCGTTGGGCGTGGCCAGGCCCACCACCGCGATCTTGCCGCACATGCCGGCCTGGGTCACCGCCTCGGCCGCCGCCGGGGTGGCGACGCTGGTCATGCCGAAGATGCCGTCCAGGTCCTCGCCATACTTGTTGATCAGGGTGGAGGCCTGGTTGAAGGACAGGATGTTGTCTTCCTGGGCCTCGACCGTCTCCAGCCATTCCATGTTCGGATAGCACTGCGCGGCATAGGCCGACATCTCGGCGATCCAGCGGGCCTGGTTCGGCGTGGTGAAGGTGCTGGTGACGATCGCGAACGAGCCGTCCTCGCCGATCTCCTTGGCGATATTGTCGATCATCGACTTGGCGATGCCATTGAACTCGGCCTGGTTGACGAACCACTCGCGCGAATCGGGCGTCGAGTTGCTGTCGTAGCCGATCACGTGGATGCCGGCTTCCAAGGCCTTCTTCAGCACCGGCGCGATCGCCACCGTGTCGTTGGCGGCGAACAGGATGCCGTCCACGCCACGGGTGATGTAGTTGTCGATGAAGGTGATCTGCTCGTCGATATTGGCCTTGGTCGGACCGTCGGTCGTGACCTCGACGTTGCCCAGCTCCTTGGCGGCGTCCTGCATGCCCTTGGAGGTGGCATTGAAGTAGCCGATGCCGATCAGCTTGGGGATGTCGACCAGGGTCAGCTTCTGGCCGGCCCGGTCGGGCGCGTTGGTCGGCTGGGCACCATCATATTCCTTGGCGGCGACCGCACCGGGCGTGCCGTCGCAGGCGAGCGGCGAGGTCGGCAGGTCGTCGCCGCCGTCCCAGGCGCTCTGCGCCATCGCACTGGTCGAGCCGAGCAGGACGCCCAGGCCCAACAGAGTGAACAAGGTCTTCTTCATCGCGTGTCTTTCTACCTCCCTGAAATCGACGAGACGAAATCAATGCTCGGCGCCGCGCTGCCTGCGCAGGAGGTCGCTCAGCAGGATCGACAGGATCAGGATGACGCCGATCACCACGATCGTGCCATCGCCCTTCACCCCCGACAGCGCCAGGCCGTTCTTGAGCAGCTGGATCAGCACCACGCCGAGCGCGGTGCCGAGGATCGTGCCGGTGCCGCCGAAGATGCTGGTCCCACCCAGGACCACTGCGGTGATCACGTCCAGCTCCAGGCCGGTGCCCATGTCGGAGCGCGTGGTGCTGACCCGGGACACGAACACCCAAGCGGCGAGCCCGGCCATCAGGCCGGACATGGTGTAGATCGCGATCTTGATGCGATCGACCGGGATACCGGAGAAGCGCGCTGCCACCTCGTTGTTGCCGATCGCATAGAGCGAGCGGCCGAACGTGGTGTAGGTCAGCACGATGGCGCTGATCACGAAGAAGAACAGCAGCAGCCAGAGCTGAGTCGGCACGCCCCAGAGCTCGCCCTGACCCAGGCCAAAGAACCAGTCCGGATAGCCCCGCACCGAGCGGGCTTGGCTGATCCCTTCGGCGAGACCCCGGTACAGCGCCAGGGTCGCGAGCGTCATGATCAGCGGTGGCACCCCGACGCGGGTGATGAACCAGCCGTTCACGAAGCCCGCGAGCGCCCCCACCACCAGCGCCAGTGCGATCGCCGCCCCCAGCGGCAGGCCCAGCTTCTGCCAGAACACGCCGAGCAGGATCGCGCACAGGCCCATGATCGAGCCCACCGACAGGTCGATGCCGCCAGTGATGATGATGAAGGTCATCGGCAGGGCCATCAGCCCCACCTCGACCAGCAGGCGGCCCTGGTTCAGGAGGTTGCCGGTCGTCAGGAACTGCTCGGAGCGGAACGCCAGGATGGCGACCGCTGCGATCAGCACGAACAGCAGGATCACCTCATGCCGCTTGAGGCCGGCATAGCGGTCCTGGTTGCCGGTGGCCGCGACTGCGGAGGCCATGCGCGTCACCTCACTTCAGCGATGCCGCGCGCGCTTCCTGCGGCGCGCGAGGTCGGCCAGCACGGTCAGCAGGATCAGGAGACCCTGCACGGCGCGCAGCCAGTAGGGGGAGACGTTGATAAACACCAGGGACGAGCCGATCGCCGCGATCAGGATCGCCGCCAGGGTCGAGCCGATCACCGTGCCCGTACCGCCCAGGAT
>NZ_WUJP01000696.1 GCF_009806515.1 Geminicoccus flavidas
GCTGACCCCGCCCACCACCGAGGCGGTGATCACGGTGAGCTCCAGGTTCGGCGGCACGGTGGACTGGATCACCGAGAGCTGGGTCGCGAACAGGACGGCCGCGATGCCGGCGAAGAAGCCGTGGATGACGAACACGATGAACACGGTGCGCGCCCGGTCGATACCGGCCAGACGCGCCGCCTCGGCATTGCCGCCCACCGCGTAGATGGAGCGGCCGAAGCCGGAATAGCGCATCCAGAAGGCGGCCAGCGCGGTGAGCACGATCATGAACCAGACCGCCATCGGCACGCCCAGCGGGCGGAGCTGCGCCAGATGGTAGCCTTCCGGCAGGTTGTTGATCCACGCGCCCGCCGTGACGCTGATGAGCCCGCCCTTGAGGATCGAGAGCATGCCGAGTGTCACCACGATGGACGGCACCCGCAGATAGGCGATCAGCCAGCCGCTGATCGCCGAGATCGCCATGCCCGCCAGGATCGGCAGGGTCCAGGCCAGCCAGAGCGGCCAGCCGCTCACCGCGATCGTGCCCGAGATCGTCGCGAGCACGCCGATCAGCGAGCCCAC